>DATGRY010000070.1:0-62025 GCA_035303165.1 Pseudogracilibacillus sp. | reverse complement strand
TAAGTTTCGTTATCTTTCGATAACACTTAGCTTCATTACTTTATTGACGAGAGAAAAAATATCTTACCATAGACATCTTTTCGTCTCTTACAACGTACTGTTGTTCTTGTTCAGTTTTCAAAGAGCAAATGTGTTGTCGCTACTCACGGTAGCTAAACAATCATATCATGTTGCTTAGGACATGTCAAGGTCCGATTCAATAATTTATTATCGAAATGAAATTCTTGAATCGGGATGGGCCTGAGTGGACTTGAACCACCGACCTCACGCTTATCAGGCGTGCGCTCTGACCAGCTGAGCTACAGGCCCCTATTTATATGGAGCGGGTGATGGGAATCGAACCCACGACATCAGCTTGGAAGGCTGGAGTTTTACCACTAAACTACACCCGCGTATTTCGCACAAAGAGTATCATATCACACTAAAAAATAAAATGCAAGTTTTAATTCAAATGCGGTCGAGAGGACTTGAACCTCCACCGAGTTAACCCCGACTAGGCCCTCAACCTAGCGCGTCTGCCATTCCGCCACGACCGCAAAAAAAAGATGGCTGGGCTACTAGGATTCGAACCTAGGAATGACGGATCCAAAATCCGTTGCCTTACCGCTTGGCTATAGCCCAATATTTCATCCTTTGTGTATAAAATTGTAAAGGAGAATGACCCCTACGGGATTCGAACCCGTGTTACCGCCGTGAAAGGGCGGTGTCTTAACCACTTGACCAAGGGGCCGTTTTATAAGCTGGCGGAGAAGGAGGGATTTGAACCCTCGCGCCGGAAATTATCCGACCTACACCCTTAGCAGGGGCGCCTCTTCAGCCTCTTGAGTACTTCTCCAATTGGCTCCACAGGTAGGGTTCGAACCTACGACCGATCGGTTAACAGCCGATTGCTCTACCACTGAGCTACTGTGGAATATGATTACATATAATATTTATTTAAATTTGAAGTAACTCTATTGCTTTGTGCCTCTACGGTCCGGTTGGTCCTCGAGGCAGATAGTAATATTTTTTCTTTAAAAAAATATTACATTGCTCTACAACTGAGCTACTGTGGAATATGAATTGTAAAATATAAACTTAGTTTAAACATAATGTTTTTAACTTGTGTCGGCTACGGTCCAGTAGGTCCTCGCCGAGTTACTAAATCATTTTCGTTAAAAATGATTTAGAATGCTCTACCACTGTGCCTCTACGGTCCAGTAGATCCTTCGCCACAAATATACAATCTATGTTTGTTTCTTATTAGCTTGTTTCCAAAAGTTATTATACTCGATTTGTTGCTTCTTTGTCCAATAAAATATAATGTGCTGTTTTTAACGACAAGTAATAATCTATCATAATAAATTTTTTCTGTCAAATAATTTTTAAAAAGCGGGCAAATTTCTTTTACGAATTTGCCCACGTAATAGTTTATTCAAATCCGTTAAGTACTTCTTCTGCAATGTTAGACGCATGGTCTCCGACTCGCTCCAAATTACTTATGATGTCGACAAATACGATTCCAGCTGAACCTGAGCACAATCCTTCGTTCATGCGAATGATATGTTGTTTTCTAAAAACACGTTCCATTTTGTCAATTTGTTCTTCTTTTTGTAAAACTACGAGTGCTTCTTCACGGTCCATTAAGTCTAACGCTTTTACTGCTTGCTTCACCGTTAATGTCGTTAAATCGAACATTTTATGTAAATCTTCGTGAGCATGTTCTGTTAAATTAATTTTGTTTGAAGTTTTATATTCGATTAATTCGATAATGTTTTCAAAGTGATCCCCAATTCGTTCGATATCACGCACGGAGTCAAGTAGCGCGCTATGTTTTGCACTTTCTGCTTCAGATAAATTACTACTTGAAATACTAATTAAATAATTCGTAATTTCCCTATCTAAGTTGTTTAATGCACCCTCTATTTGTCGCGCCATCTCGGCATGTTTTTGTTGTTGTGTCATGACATAAAGGCTCGTTTCTTCTAGACCACGAACGGCGTAGTCCCCCATTCGAATAATTTCCGCTTTTGCTTGTTCTAATGCAACTGTTAATGATTGTTGTACGAATAGTGGGTTTAAATGTTTCGGTTTATATTCGACCGTTATATCCTCACCAGGAATAATTTTTGTTACAACCCAGGCGAGTGCGCCGATAAATGGAAACTGTATCATCGTGTTAAATACGTTAAAGCTTCCGTGTGCGAATGCGATCGTCATTTCCGGATTTAAACTTAATAATCCTTGTAAATATGACACATACGATATAAACAGCGGTAAAATCGTCATAAAGATTATTGTTCCGATCAAATTAAATAATACGTGTGTAAAAGCTGCCCTTCTTGCTGCAACGGATACACCTAAAGAGGCAAAAACGGCTGTAATTGTCGTTCCTAAGTTATCACCGAATAGAACTGGTAATGCTGCTTGTAAATTAATTGCTGATTCAGCGTATAGGCCTTGTAATATACCGATTGTGGCACTAGAACTTTGAACGATTAACGTAAACACAGTACCAATCGTTACACCTAATATAGGACTATTACTCATATTAATCGTCAAATCACGGAAAAAATCTAACGATTGTAATGGGGCCATTCCCCCACTCATAAGCTTTAAACCAAAAAATAAAGCACCGAAACCAAAGATAGCTTGTCCAATAACATTTGCTTTTTGACTTTTTAAAAAGAAGATCATAAATGCCCCGAGCGCAATGATAGGTAATGAATATTCACCAATATTTAATCCGATAATAAATGCCGTTACGGTCGTCCCGATATTGGCACCCATGATTACTCCGATCGCTTGTCTTAGCGTCATAAAACCGGCGTTAACGAGTGCTACTGTTAAAACGGTCGTTCCGGAACTGCTTTGAATTAAAATGGTAACAAGCATACCTGCGAAAATTCCTAAAATCGGATTGCTCGTAAAACGATCTAATATATTACGCAGTCGGTCGCCAGCAAATTTTTGTAATCCATCACCCATAAATTTAATACCGAGCAGGAATAGTCCTAAACCACCGATAAATTCAAAAAGGATGGATTGAAGGTTGATTGATTCTGCCAATGATACCTCATCTCCGCATACTTATTGTTATGATTCCATACTCATTATTAGTAAAGCATCAAAAATAGTAAAGTGATTTATTCTATTTTTACATGAATTTTACAATGGACATTTATTTTGTCGATTATTAGTAATAGTTCGTTCATTCTTTAATCTCGAACTAAAATTTTCGTGCCATCCACTTCGATAATTTCTACTTCGGTTCCTTTTTGAATCCAAGTCCCGTTAGATACTGCACTGTACTGTTTTCCATCCACTTCAATCGTTCCTACTGGACGCATATCGGTGATCGTTAGTGCTTTTTTTCCTACTAACTGTTCATACTCTTTATTTAATGTCGTATATCCGTCTTCTTTCGTGAGCCGATCTTTTAACATAATTTTACTCCACATGTTACGTCGTTTAAACAGTTTTAACAGTAAAAATGAACATGCCGTACCGATTATAATACCGAGAACAGCGTAAAGTCCAGCATATAAATTAGGTGCAGTTATTGCTACGGAAAAGATCATCCCTACTAATCCAAGTACACCAAGTGTACCATCATTCAGCAATTTACCGTCGATAAAAATAAGCAGTAGTCCGATAAAATAAATGACGACCATTGTGATAAATGTCGTAAGATCAATCGTGTAAATGTAAAAATAGGAAATAATTGAAAAAAGACCAAGCAGTGCAAAGATTCCACGCATATTTACTAACATTTCACCAATTAGAAAAAACGTACCAAGACCAACAATCACTAAACCAATCCAATCTGTTACCATAATATCAATCAACGCGTGTCCCCCTTTCATTTACTTCATAGCGTCTATGTTCATTATACTGTTTATTTATATTTTGTATATGTATATATATATTAGAAATGAAAAAGCCTAAACATGAACAAAATACATGCTTAGGCTTGTAATAAGATGAATGATTAGATAAGCGGAAATAGAAATAGTCGAAATATAATCGAAATGACAGCAATAACAATTGCGGTATTTCCTAAAATTTGTGCATCGCGAAAACGGGCAACAAAACCGAAAATAATTGCAAGTGCTGCAAATAAATAAGGAACGACAAAAAATGATAAAACACTAAGTGCAAATGCTATCCAACCGTAAACGTTCTTTAAATCTTCGTCTTTTTCTGTTTGAATTAGGTCATCAGCATTTGTAAATTCCGTTGATGTTTCTTCTAAATATCGTTGTTCACGGTTATGACGTCTTCGCTCGTTCGGTAACGGTCGATTCAATCTATTTCGGTCCATAAACTACCCTCCCTATTGCCTAAGGTACGTATAGTTTATGGAGTCAGTCGATAATTCATTAATGTTAATTTTAGACATTTACTGCATAATTTTCTCTAGCAATTGTTCATCAAACTTCCCTTGCTTAATCATCTCGATTTCAAATTTGTACGGTGGTCGCTTATTTTTCTTATCTTCTCCAACATATGGTGTTTCTAATATTTTCGGTAATTGTTCAAATGCTTCATGGAAAATGACGTGATGAAGTGCCTCAAAGCCGATATGACCGAAGCCGATATTCTCGTGGCGGTCTTTTTGCGCGCCTCGTTCATTTTTACTGTCATTTATGTGGATTACTTTAATACGATCGATTCCGATAATTTTATCAAATTCTGTTAAGACGTTATCGAAATCGTGCACGTTATATCCTGCATCGTGGATGTGACATGTATCGAGACAAACGCTCAATTTTTCATTATGTGTAACGCCATCGATAATTTTAGCAATTTCATCAAAATTGCGTCCAATTTCTGTTCCTTTACCAGCCATCGTCTCTAGTGCAACTTGTACTTCTTGTTCTTTCGTTAAAACTTCATTTAACCCTTCAACGATTTTAGCAATCCCTTTTTCGACACCAGCACCAACGTGAGCACCAGGGTGTAAAACGATTTGTTTAGCGCCAATTGCTTCTGTGCGTTGAATTTCTTTTTGTAAAAATTCAACTCCGATCTCAAATGTCTCTGGTTTAATCGTATTTGCTATGTTGATGATGTACGGTGCGTGAACGACGATATCATCAATACCATTTTCTTTCATATGTTCAATTCCAGCTTCGATATTTAATTCTTCGATCGGTTTGCGTCGTGTATTTTGTGGTGCACCTGTATAAATCATAAACGTTTTAGCACCGTATGATGCTGCTTCTTCACTTGATCCGAGTAACATTTTTTTACCGCTCATTGATACATGTGAGCCTAATTTAACCATGTCCCCACCTCATTACTTTTTTCTTCGTCGTTTCTTTCGTAACTGACGTTTTATTTTTTCCTGTTCTTGTTTCATTTTCTTTTTATAGCCAGGCTTGATTTTTTTCGGTTTTCGAACGTGTCGCCATGCTTCTTTGTCGAGTTCCGTTTGTGCGGTTTTTCTGCTGGCACGAGCATCGAATCGTTTCGCCTTTACCCAAGTATTATCTTTAATATCGTAATATTCAAACTGAACGCCCTTTTTCTCTAAATTTTCAATGAGTGGAATATCAGCTTCCGTATAATAACTGATGACAGTTCCAGAAAGACCTGCACGAGCGGTTCGGCCAGAACGATGAATGTAAAACTCAATCTCTTTCGGCATTTCAACGTGTATGACGTGACTTGTCCCTTTAATATCAATTCCACGTGAAGCAAGATCAGTGGCAACGATATATTGGTATTGATGATCTAAAATCGCTTTTGTCACTCGCTTACGTTCTCTACTAGAAAGACCACCATGTAAAATTCCGACTGAAAACTTTTTTTGAAGTAACGCTTCGTACAACTCGTCAGCAGCTTCTTTACTATTAACAAACAAAATTGCAACATACGGTTGAATAACGCTTGCTAAAGCTTGTAATTGTTCGACTAATTTATGCTCTCTTTTTGAAATAAGACGATGCACCATTTGTTCCGGAATGAAACTCTCTTCGATTTGAATACGTTCAGGATTACGTAAATATTTCGATAAAAATGGTTTTAAATCGTTTGGTATCGTAGCTGAAAAAACTGCAATTTGAATTTGTTGTTTACAGCGAACTAACAATTGATCAATCGTCTCGATAAAGCGCATATCAAACATTAAGTCAGCTTCATCAATGACGAATGTAGACGCTTCGTATATCGATAACACTCCTGTATCAACCATATCAAAAATCCGTCCAGGAGTGCCAATTACAATATGTGGTGGGGAACTATCTAACTGTTTGATCATCCGTTCCCGGTCCATGCCACCTGTAATTAACCGTGTACGCCAAACATGCTCTTTTCCAGCTAATTTTGTCATCGTCCGAACTTCTTCAAAAATTTGTAACGCTAATTCACGAGTCGGTGTCGTAATAACGTATTGTACGTGATGCGCATGCTCGTTTAAATTGTTTAAAAGTGGCAATAAATATGCGTGTGTTTTCCCTGAACCAGTTTTAGACTGGCCGATAATACTTTTTCCACTTAATAAAGCTGGAATTGCTTCCTTTTGGATATCTGTAGGTTCAGTAAAGAAAAGTTTATCTGTCACGTCAACAATCGTATCATGTAAACCTAACGCATGAAAAGTATTCATAGTCATTTTGTACACCTTATTTCATTAAAAGTATTGAAATGGGTCTGTATTCACTTTCGATGCAACTGTCGTCATTTGTGGAAAGTGCTTTCGTAAATAGTTGGCGACCCCATCGACCATAACATACTCAATATAATGACCTGCATCGATGACATTTAATCCCATTTGCTCCGCCTCTTGTGCTTGATGGAATGTTAAATCACCAGTTATGTATAAGTCAACATTAGCTTTTTTTGCTTGTTCGATAAATTTCTCTCCGCTACCTCCGACTACCGCAATGCGTAAAATGGTGTCATCAAGTTTTCCGATCACACGTAATCCTTGTAATTGGAACGCATCTTTTACTATTTTAACGAACTGTCGCAATGTCATTTCAGATTTTATTTTTCCGATTCTTCCTAATCCGTACTGTTTTCCACCTTGAGCAAGTGGGTATAAGTCGTAAGCAACCTCTTCATACGGATGTGAATCTTCCATCGCTTGTAATACAGTTGCTAAAACTTTTTCTGGAACGATCGTTTCAAGTTTATATTCATCGACAAATTCAAGGGTACCTTGCTCTCCGATAAACGGCTTTGTCCCCTCTAACGGTTTAAACGTACCTTGACCTTCCGTTTGGAATGTACAATGACTATAATTCCCAATATGTCCCGCACCGGCTTCACTTAAAGCATTCCGAACGTCGTCAACATAATTAGTCGGGACGAACACAACTAATTTATACAATTTTTCTTCAGAAAACGGGACAAATGGTTTGACGTTCGTTAATTGAAGTTTTTCACTTAACATATCATTTACCCCATCGTCCGTAATATCAAGGTTCGTATGCATTGCATAAACTGTAATATCATGTTGAATGAGTTTACGTACGATTTTTCCTTTCGGTGTCGAAAAGTCAATCGACTGTAAAGGTTTAAATAAAAGAGGATGATGTGCAATAATTAAATTTGCTTCATGTTCGATTGCCTCATCGACGACTTCTTCAAAGACATCTAACGTTACTAACACATTTTTCGTTTTGTCGTGAATCGAGCCGACTTGCAAGCCGATCGGATCCCAATCATAAGCGAGGGATGCGGGTGCCCACTTATTTAATTGCTGAATAATATGTTTATGTTGAATGTCAGTCATCGTGTAACCTCCTCTATCCATTTTATTTTTTTATGAAAAGCGTCTATTTCTGATTGCAAGTTTTGTTTGCTCAGCTCCATTTGCCGAACAATTTTTTTCAGCTTTGCGCACTCTTTTTGCCATTTTTTAATAAATGGCTTTGATTTTTCTTTCATCAAAATCGGACCGAATAACAGTTGCTGTTCTAAGTTTACTTGCTTATCGTATACGCACGTAGCGTTACATTGATCAAAAACGAGAATTTCGTAATAATGGCCATTTTCCTCAATTATTTTTTCATCTTTTAGTTGAAAACGATGTTCATAAAAAAACTGCCGTAAACGAATTGCGTCGTTGTTCGGCTGTAATATTAATCGTTTTACTGTTTGAACTTTGTCTAGACCATTTGAAATTATGTGTTCAATGAGCTTCCCACCCATTCCAGCAACGACAATTTCAGTCAATTTATCTGTTTTACGAATCGTTTCAAGACCATCACCTAAACGGACGTCAACTCGATCTGTAACATCGTATGTTTCAACCGTTTTTTTAGCAAGTTGAAATGGCCCCTCCCTTACTTCACTAGCGATAGCATGAGCATTGTCATCGTGTAAACAAATGTATGTTGGTAAATAAGCATGGTCCGAACCAATATCAGCAAAAAACGATCCTTTACGGATGAAAGATGCGATTGTCTGCAGACGCTTCGATAATTGCAAATTATTCATCATTACTTCCCCATTATTAGAAAAGCTTTCTGTATATTACAGAAAGCTTTTATGTATTTACGATTATTTTATTATTTCATTTCACTAAGCCATTCGGCTAACACAGCAGCTTCTTCTGGGGAAACGAGTGCTGGAGGCATCGTTCCTTGTCCTTCATTAATAACAGCTTCAATTTCCTCCTCGGATAAGGAACTACCGACGGCTGTTAAGTCAGGACCAGATGTACCAGTTAAATCGTCTCCGTGACAACCTGCACAAGAGTTAGCATAAATGGCTTCCGGATCGTTTGCATCGCCTTCTTCTACGTCACCGTTCTCAACGACTTCTGTTCCTTCTCCATCTTCAGCAAGTTGGATTTCTTCACGTTGGCCGACGCCGATATAGAAGACAATTACTGCTACAAATATACCTACTATAGCTATAATGCCGTATGGAAGAACACTATTCTTCATTGTTTACTAATCCTCCTTCATGAAATCAATCTATAAATAATACCGACTACTCTCATTTTACTCGATATTTATATTAGTTTAAAGTAATATTGCTAAAACAGACGATAAATCGCATGTTTGTCATAAATATGTAAAATAATTTCATAATAAAAATTATGAAATTATTCTAAAAAGTCCTTTAAACGCTTGCTTCGGCTCGGGTGACGTAATTTACGTAACGCTTTTGCTTCAATTTGACGAATTCGTTCACGTGTTACACCAAAAACTTTTCCAACTTCTTCTAACGTACGAGTACGCCCATCATCTAAACCGAAACGTAAACGCAACACGTTTTCCTCACGATCTGTTAGCGTATCTAATACATCTTCCAATTGTTCTTTTAACAATTCGTATGCTGCATGGTCAGATGGTGAAACTGCTTCTTGGTCTTCAATGAAGTCTCCAAGATGGGAATCATCTTCTTCCCCAATCGGTGTTTCTAGTGACACAGGTTCTTGTGCGATCTTTTGAATATCACGTACTTTTGCCGGGGAAAGGTCCATTTCTTTACCTATTTCCTCAGGCGTTGGTTCGCGACCTAAGTCTTGTAACAGTTGACGTTGTACTCGAATCAACTTATTAATTGTTTCAACCATATGAACAGGAATTCGAATCGTTCTTGCTTGGTCCGCAATTGCACGAGTAATTGCTTGTCTAATCCACCATGTTGCATACGTACTGAACTTAAAGCCTTTCTCGTGATCGAACTTTTCAACAGCTTTAATGAGCCCCATATTTCCTTCTTGGATTAAATCTAAAAAGAGCATACCTCGCCCTACGTAACGTTTTGCGATACTTACAACGAGACGTAAGTTAGCTTCCGCCAATTGACGCGCTGCTTCTTCATCCCCCTCTTGAATACGTTTTGCAAGCTTCACTTCTTCTTCAGCAGTTAATAGGTCAACTCTACCGATTTCTTTTAAGTACATCCGTACAGGATCGTTTATTTTAACTCCTAATGGGACGCTTAAATCGCGTAAATCGTCCGCTTTGATTAAATCTTCATCGGAGTCTTCTTCTTCTTCATCACTGATTACTTCAATACCTTGCTCTTCAAGATATTCATAAAATTCATCGATTTGTTCGGGCTCAATTTCAAAAGTGGAAAGACGGTCTGCAATTTCTTCATATTGCAGTACACCGTTTTTCTTTCCTAAATCGACCAATTCTTCTTTCACTTGTTCTAACGTCATGTCATCTTCCATCATTTGAGAAGTTTTATTTTCTGACATAGGTCCCCTTCCCTCCTTAATAATACAAAACCTATATATGGATCAATGTTTTAATTTTTTTTCCATTTCAATTATTTCTAATCCTATTTGTGCTGCTAAAAGCGGATCTTTCGCTTCTCGTTGTTTCTTACGTAAAATACGTAACTCATTCATATGCGTCGCTTCATGTTGAATGACATGAATGCAATCGTTAATTTCTTCATCTGTAATAAATTCTTTCGTATGATCGAACGCTAACTCTGTTACAATTTGTCTAATCTGTTCATCGACAAGTTTATCAATTAGTTCACTAATATCCACTTTTCCTTTTTCTTCGTAGATCGCATAAAGATGGGTTAAGATAACTTTATGTTCGTCTAAGTTAAAATGAATACCGAGCTTTTGTTGAACTTTTTCAAGAACAGAAGGTTCTTTTAACATGAATGTTAATAATTTTCTTTCTGCATTTCGATATGCGGGTAATAAATCGTTTCGTTTGTTTCGTCGTTCATATTGTATGTTAGGGGGCGGATGAAACTTACTTTTAGCTTGTTGTTTATTTTGATTTTTATGCTTTGTTATGTCACGTAAAATGACATCACGCGATAAACTAAATTCCTCTGCCAACTCATTGACGTAAAATTCTCTTTCAATTTCATGATCTACTTGCGCTAAATAACGGATTACTTCTTCGATATAGGCAATTTTTTCACTTTCGAGTGATAAATTATATTGTCTTCTTTTATACTTCATCATAAACTTAATAAACGTATCGCTCGTCGCAAGCACTTCTTTTTTAAACCGTTCCCCTCCGTACGTTAAAATAAACGTATCGGGATCCATTCGTTCTGGAATAGAAGCAATTTTTACATCTGAGCCAAATTTTTTTAATAGCCATGCAGCTTCGTAACTCGCTTGTATTCCTGCATCGTCTCCATCATAACAAACGATAACGGATTTCGCGTACCGCCGCAACAGACGTGCTTGTTCTTCTGTTAAAGCTGTCCCTAACGTTGCAACAACATTCTTAATACCGGCTTGATAAGCAGTTAAAACGTCCATGTACCCTTCAAAAAGGATTGCAACTTTTTCTTTTCGCATTTCATTTTTTGCTAAATGAAAATTGTATAAGAGATTTCCTTTTCGAAAAAGTGAATGTTCTCTACTGTTTAAATATTTCGGTTCCTCGCCTCGAATAGAGCGTGCACCGAAAGCGACGACTTTTCCTACGTGATCTTTAATTGGATAAATGATGCGGCCTCGAAAAGGATCACTGTATTGATCTTTCTCTCTTTGTGTTAACAAACCAGATTTGACTAGAACTTGTAAATGAATGTCTTTCGATTGTAAAAACTGTACAGTAACGTCACTATTTATCGGGGCTAGACCTACTTCAAATGTATCAATCGTCCGGTCGTCAATTCCTCGTTCCTGTAGATACGAACGTCCAGCTTCACCTTCTGCAGTATATTTCAGAAGATGATGGTAATATTTCGTTAACCAATCAGCAGCTGTTAATAACATTTTTTCATCTGCTGATACGTGTCGTTCTATTTGCCTTTGTCGCGGTATAACGATATTAGCTCGCTCAGCTAGAAATTCGACAGCTTCGATAAACGAAAAGGATTCTATTTCTTGAATAAACGTAAAAACATTACCACCTTTTCCACAACCGAAGCAACGAAAGATTTGTTTTTCTTTCGTTACAGAGAAAGATGGAGTTTTTTCATCGTGAAACGGACATAGTCCGAAATAGTTACTACCTTTCTTCTCTAATTGAACGTACTGCTTAACTATTTCAACGATATCGTTCTTATTACGAATACGTTCTAAAACATCATTCGGTATTGTTCGATTCATCTCTATCACCGTAAGCTTATAGGTAGTCCAACACTATATTAATTCTAGATGTTCCTCAAAAACTCCTGCATCATTCGACAATCTTTTTAACATCATCGAAAAAAAAGTTCCTTCTTTAAATAAATGATGAACAAGAAGGAATGTGCAACACATGTTTATGTGCTTACTTACTATATACCCAAAATATACTATGAATAAACATACAAGTACAAATTTATATTATAGTATATATATATTGTTTTGTCTAATCGATTATGCGCTAGTCTTTACGGTTTCGATTTAAAATAATGTTAGCCGTTTCTTCTACTGCTTTGTTTGATACATCAATAACAGTACAACCAATTTGTTCGACTACTTTATCAAAGAAGGCAAGTTCTTCATCGATTCGTCGTAACGTTGCATATGCTGCATGATCATCAAGTCCGAGCGCTTTCAAACGTTCTTTGCGAATTTCGTTCAATTTTTCGCGACTTATTTTTAAACCGATACATTTATCGGTATCAATTTGGAACAGTTCTTCAGGTGGCTCAACTTCTGGAACGACAGGTACATTGGCTACTTTTAAACGTTTGTGAGCTAAATATTGTGAAAGTGGAGTTTTCGACGTACGTGATACACCGATTAAGACGATATCTGCTCGAGTAATACCACGTGGATCACGTCCGTCATCATACCGAACGGCAAATTCAATCGCTTCAATTCGTTTGAAATAATCTTTATCTAGTTTATGCACTAAACCAGGCTCAAGTCGTGGAGAATGTTGAAATGTTCGTTCCATCGCTTCAATTACCGGTCCCATTATATCGATTACTTCAATATTTAATTGACGAGCCCGTTCATTTAAATACATTCGTAAAACTGGATTTACGAGAGTAAAACCGATCATTGCCCCTTTTTCCTTTGCAATTTCTAACGTTTCATCAATTGTTTGTTTATCTTCTACATATGGAATACGGTGAATTTTATAATTACCTTTATTAAATTGACTTAAACCTGCTTTTACGACAAGCTCTGCCGTTTCACCTACGGAATCGGATAAAACAAACACGGATGTATCCATTATCTATCGCCCCTCTTTCTATACTTGATCATCAAGAATTAGCTCGACAAACGCTTTTGTAATCGTTGTTTTCGTAATTCTGCCAACGATATATAATCCTTGATCCGTTTCTTTTACAACAGGAAGCCCATCGATTTGTTTATCGATAAGCATTTTCGCTGCCTCGATTAATAAATCATCTGGATAACAAACAGTAATGTTCGGCATACGTGTCATAATAATGTGAACAGGAACAGTCGTTAAATCTTGATTTCCTAGACTTGCTCGGAGTAAATCTTTACGTGACAGAACTCCTTTCAAACAACTGTCCTCATCGACGACGAACAATGTACCGACATCTCCTAAAAACATGGTGGATATAGCATCATAAACAGAATCATTTTCTTTTACAACGACAGGAACAGATTGAAAGTCTTTTACTTTATACTGTTTAATTTTTTCAGTAAGCAGCTCTGAGCCGGTTTTCCCCGTATAGAAATAACCGACTCGTGGTCTTGCTTCTAGATACCCCGCCATCGTTAAAATTGCTAGATCAGGTCGTAACGTCGCTCGTGATAAATCGAGTTTTTCAGCTATTTGTTCACCTGTTATTGGACCGTTCTCTTTTACAATATGGATAATTTTTTCTTGACGCTCCGATAATTCCACTTTTTCACCACCTGCATGAACAAATATTGATTGAAGCGATTAGCAACTTTAGTCGTGTCAGAAAATTTTAATTTACGAACATTAATCTGCATGTTGTTTCCATTCGACTGCCGTAACATCAGCAAACGACATAATTAAGTTCGATATAGAACGAATGAGTGATAAACGATTATGTCTTAATGATTCATCTTCTACCATAACCATCGTTTCATCGAAAAATGTGTGAATTGGCTCCGTTAAAGTTTCTAATTGATGTAAAGTTTGTTCTGCATCGAGTCGCTCATTATTTTTGTTAAACGTTTGCACTGTTTTCTCATAAGCTTCGTAAAGTCGCTTTTCTGCTCCCGTTTCAAATAACGACGGCTTAATGTCACCGTCAGCAGCTTGTTTATTTAAGTTTAACACACGTACGAGTGCTTCTTGTGTACGTTTAAAAGACGGATCGTTTCTCTTTTCAGCTAATAAATGTCCTTTATCTATAGCATAATGTATATTTCCGATATCGTTCGCTAATACTGCTTCGATTACATCGGGTGTCATATCATGTTCCTCTAATAGATAAGCAGCCCTATTTTTGAAAAACGTTCGCACTGCATCATCCGTATCACTATCGATCTCATCATATTGTTCGTACGTAAGCTGTAACAGTTGTTCGAGCTCGATATTCCACTTATTCTCTTTTAAAATGCGTAAAATACCGAACGCTTGACGTCTCAATCCGTATGGGTCTTGCGAACCTGTCGGTAATAAGCCGACAGATATGATACCGACAATCGTATCTAGTTTATCTGCGATACTTACGATTGCTCCGACTTCCGTTGTTGGCAACGGCCCATTTGCTTGTGCCGGTAAGTAATGTTCGCGAATTGCCGATGCCACTTCTTTTGTTTCGTTATAATGAAGTGCATATATTTCTCCCATAGTACCTTGAAGTTCAGTAAATTCATTCACCATGCTCGTCGTCAAGTCAAATTTACATATTTCTGCAGCACGTACCGCATGCTTTCTAATCGATTCATCGACATCGAGCAACGTACAAATATCGTTCGTTAATTGCTTCATGCGAGCTAGTTTTTCAGTGACAGTACCAATTTTTTCTTGGAAAACGACTGTATTTAACTTTTCAATAAAGTGATCGATAGAAAAGCTTCGATCTTCATCATAGAAGAACACACCATCTGCAAGGCGTGCACGTAACACCTTTTCATTACCCTTAACGACATTATCAAGTGCACGATCATCGCCATTTCGCACACTAACAAAATAAGGTAATAGTTTCTCTGTTTCTTTATCCCTTACAGGGAAATATCGTTGATGCTCTTTCATTGACGTAATGAGCGGTTCTTCCGGCAATTTTAAATATGAGTCTGCAAATGTACCGTGAAATGCTGTCGGGTATTCAACAAGGTTCGTTACTTCATTTAATAATTTTTCATCGACATCGATGGTGAACTGTTCGCGTTCAGCAATTTCTTTTAATTGTTTCACAATTGTTTCTTTTCGTTTCTCTGCATCAGCAATGACGAAATTTTGTTCCAATAATTGTTCGTATGCTAGTGGATTTGTAATGTTTGTTTTCTTCCCTAAAAAGCGATGCCCGAATGAATAACGATCACTTTGTACTCCACCAACTTCAAATGGGATGACAGATTCATCTACAAGCGCTACGAGCCAACGAATTGGTCGAGCAAAACGGAATGAGCCACTACCCCAGCGCATCGTTTGCGGAAAAGTGAGTGAAGAAATGACATCGGAAAATGTCGGTAAAACTTCTTCGACTTGTTTACCTATTTCGTGTTTTTCTACGTATATGTATTCTGTTCCTTTTTCATCCTTAATGTAAATATCGTCAGTCGATTTTCCTTGCCCCTTCGTAAAACCGATTGCCGCTTTCGTCCAATTTCCTTTCTCATCTTTTGCAATTTTTAATTGAGGTCCTCTTACCTCTTCTGTTTTATCTTCTTGTTTCGCAGCGATTTGTTTGATGATAACTGCAAGTCTACGCGGTGTAGAATACGTTTTAATTTTATCATATTTTAACAAGTTTTCTTGTAACCATGTTTCCGTTTTTTCATGTAGTTGATTTTCTGCATCATCTATAAATCTTGCTGGTAATTCCTCTATTCCAATTTCAAATAACACATGTTTACTCATCGTTATTACCCTCCGTTTGTAAAAGCGGATAACCTAACTTCTCACGCTCATTTATATATGCTTTTGCTATTTCTCGTGCTAAATTACGAACGCGAGCAATGTAACCTGTACGCTCCGTAACAGAAATAACCCCCCGCGCATCGAGTAAATTAAATGTATGCGAGCATTTTAAAACGTAATCATATGCCGGAAAGATAAGTCCTCTTTCCATCGTCGCTTTCGCTTCCTTTTCGTACAGAGAAAACAGTTCGAACAACATGTCTGTATTAGCTGTATCGAAAGAGTAAGTTGAATGTTCAAATTCTGGCTGATAAAAAATATCACGATACGTTACACCATTTACCCACTCTAAATCAAACACGTTTTCTTTATCTTGAATATAAGCAGCAAGTCGTTCAATTCCATATGTTAATTCAACAGCGACAGGATTTGCTTCTAAGCCGCCGATTTGTTGAAAATATGTAAACTGTGTAATTTCCATTCCATCAAGCCATACTTCCCATCCTAATCCAGAAGCACCAAGTGTCGGGTTTTCCCAATTATCTTCAACGAAACGAATGTCGTGTTCTAGCGGATCGATTCCTAATTCAATAAGCGACTGTAAGTATAAATCTTGAATGTTATCAGGCGATGGTTTCATAATAACTTGATATTGATGGTGTTGATATAAGCGGTTTGGGTTTTCCCCGTATCTGCCATCATCCGGACGACGTGACGGTTCGACGTAAGCTACATTCCACGGTTCAGGGCCGAGACTACGTAACAACGTCATCGGTGACATCGTTCCTGCTCCCTTTTCGGTATCGTATGCTTGCATTAAAATACAGTCGTGTTTCGACCAATAATTTTGCAACGTTAAAATCATTTCTTGTATATTCATTTTTCTCTCCTCCGTCAATAAAAGTTAAAAAATCCGTCCCTATGCCTTTTACAATTAAAAGACATAGGGACGGATTTTTACCCGCGGTTCCACCCTATTTGCTACCGGATTATTCGGTAACCACTTTATTCATACGAAGCTCCTTGGTGCCTTCCGTTACCGATCTAATGTCTAGCTTTCACCATCCTAGACTCGCTACATTTAGAGTTATGATAACGTACTTGTCCCTCTCATTGCATTCGTAAGTGTTATATTACAAAATTTTTTGACGTTTTTCAACCATTTTCATTTATTCAAGTAAATTTAGTTGTTCTAAAAACTTTCGTGACTTTAACGTATAACCGCCGTAAGTATCGTAATAATGATCAAAAATGGTACGCAACATGTGAATATTCTTCGGTTTTACTGAAATTGTACCGACACGCTCCAAGGATACGTTCAATAAAATTGCTAAAATACGTGCAACATTATCCTCGATCATAAATGCATGTTCATCTAAATGACGACATCGATCACATAATAGACCACCTTCACGGATAGAAAAAACAAACGGATATTGTGTTGTTTGGCAGTTAGCGCAATGTGTGACGACTGGAGCAATCCCCGCCCGTTGCAACAATTTCAATTCATACATAAAAAGTGGAACCATGTAACTGTCATGCTCATCGATCCATCGTAAAGTATGGAACAACTCATTATATAAAAACGATTCGCTCTCCTTATCGGCAACAACTTTATCCGTTAATTCTAAAATGAATGCGGCATATGCAGTTTTTACGATATCTTCACGTATTTGCCGAAAGGAGTGTACAATTTGCCCTTGTTGAATGGTACTTAATCCTTTCGATATATATATGAGAAAGTCTGCGTGAACGAAAGGTTGTGAAATTGCTCGCAGTCTACTTTTTGGCTTATTTGCCCCGCGGCTAATCGCTGCAACTTTACCATATTCCTTTGTAAACACAGTAACAATTTTATGTGTTTCTCCGTAATCTTGTGATTTGATAACAATACCTTCTAGTCGTTTCAGCATACATTGTCCCCTTCATATATGCTACATTTTCGTTTCTGTCGAAAACGTATGATTCGAATCATCAGTCTGTTCGTGTGACGCTTGCAATTGTTCATTTTCTAACTCTTTCAATAACAAGTAGGTTTCGATGTTTCCTGTTTTCAAAAATAAATTCCATATAAGGTCATGCACAAGAAACCGCCCTCTCTTATGTTTTTTGTTTGAAAATGCAACGTATTTCTATTTTTTCCTGACAGACGATTATCATAAGTATTAAAAATTACCAACTTAATCGACTGAAAAACCGTATTGCTTTAATATCCCTTGTCGATTTCGCCAATCTCTTTCTACTTTTACCCATAGATCTAAAAATACTTTTTTACCTGTCATTTCCTCTAATTCTTTGCGTGCTTCTTTACCGATTTGCTTTAACATGTTCCCTCCTTTTCCGATTAAAATACCTTTTTGTGACTGTCTTTCTGTAATGATTAAAGCTTGCATATAAAGAGATGTATTCCCTCTCTCTTCGATTGACTCGATGAGGACATTTATGGAATGAGGTATTTCTTCTTTCGTATAGTGTAACACCTTTTCGCGAATAATTTCGCTATACAAAAATGATTTAGGTTTGTCCGTTCTTTGCTCAGGATCGTAATATTTCGGCCCTTCAGGTAAATGTTCTTTAATTAAAGAAAGTAATTTTTCAACATTGTTTCCGTTCAATGCTGACACAGGAACAATTTCTTCGAAGTTACACGTATCTTTATATTGATCGATGAGTGGAAATAGATCCTTTGGCTCAATTAAATCAACTTTATTAATGACGAGGAAAATCGGAGATGAAAGTTTATTTAATTGTTCTAAAATATATGCATCCCCTTTACCGTATCCTTCTGTAGCGTTAATGAGAAATAATACGACATCGACATCTTGTAGTGATTGAAATGACACATCTACCATGTAAGTTCCGAGACGGTGCTTCGGTTTATGAATTCCTGGAGTATCGATAAAAATAACTTGTGACGTATCGTCATCCACAATACCATGTATCGTATGACGCGTTGTTTGTATTTTATCACTAATAATCGATACTTTTTCTCCGATAAATGCATTTAATAACGTCGACTTTCCGACGTTCGGTCGACCAATTAATGTGACGAAGCCTGATACGTGTTTTTTACTCATGAAGACCTCCTAAAGTTCCTTTCGTTTTATCATACTACAAATTTTTGACTACAGATATTTATTCGACAAACGTTATGAAAACAAATTGATTTTCAACATTTTAAAACAATCTCACACGTTAAAAGAAAAAAATAAAGCTAACAGTTTCGGGATAAAAACGATACATCCGACAAATATAGACATAAGAGATGCAACGAGAACGATCGCTGCAGCGATATCTTTAATTGCACCAGCAAGGGGATGTATATCAGGTTTTATATAATCGATTAGCCGTTCAGCTACACTGTTTAGAAGCTCCGTAATAAAAACGAGGTGAATTGCTAATAGGACAAAAAGCCATTCGATACGGGAAATTTGCAATACGATACTTAACATGATGACGATGATAGCGATCACTAAATGTATCCGAAAGTTCTTTTCTTCCTTAAAAGCAATTTTTAGCCCACTAATAGCATACCGTAGGCCGATTCCTCGTTTTACTTTATCTTTCAAGTTCAAACTCCTCTAAAATTCGCTCTTGTTTTGCAAACATCGTTTTTTCCTGTTCCTTATCATCGTGTGTGTAGCCTAATAGATGGAGCATTCCGTGCACTGCTAAAAAAGCTAGTTCACGTTCGTAAGAATGGTTGTATCGAGTAGCCTGTTCCATTACTTTGTCATGGGAGATAACGATATCGCCAACATGTAAAACTGATTGTTTTGACTGAACATATGGATTATCTATTTCAAAAGATAACACATCAGTTGCCTCATCTATATTGCGATACGTTTTATTTAACTGTTTTATTTGTTCATTCGTTACGATTGTTACAGCGACTTCAGTTTGTTGCATAATTTTTTCATGTTCGAGTGTATATTGTAGAACCTTTTTAATTAAATTAATATGTTTTTCTTTCACTTCCGCCGTCTGATCATTGACATCGATTACGTGCATTACGTTGCCTCCTTTTCGGGGTATTGAATACGTGTATGGAATATTCCCTTTAACGCTTCATACACTGTATCTTGAATGATTTGTAATTCATGTAACGTTAAAGGCGTGTCATCGAGTTGTCCATCAGTAAGCTTGTCTGTTACGATCGAAGCAACGATGGATTCAATTTTTTCCGCAGACGGCTCGTCCAACGAGCGAACAGCAGCTTCGGCAACATCACATATTGACACGATAGCGGCTTCTTTCGTTTGTGGTTTAGGACCTGGATAACGAAAGAGTGCTTCATCTACGTCTGGATCACGCTGTTTAGCTACATGATAGAAATAACTTACGAGTGATGTACCGTGATGTTGCGCGGCAATATCGATAATTTCTTTCGGCAGTTTATGTTTTTCTAACATTTCCACGCCTTTTATGACGTGATTAATAATAATTTTTGCACTTTGTTCCGGTTTTATAAAATCATGTGGATTGCGCATCGCTACTTGGTTTTCAATGAAATAATGCGGTTGTACCGTTTTTCCAATATCGTGATAATATGCCCCAACCCTAGCAAGTAAACCGTTAGCACCTATTGCTTCGCATGCAGACTCACTTAAATTTGCTACCATTACAGAATGGTGATACGTTCCAGGAGCTTCCGTTAAAAGTTTTCTTAATAACGGTTGGTTCGGATTAGCAAGTTGTAACAATTTACTATCTGATAAAATCCCAAGTCCCGTTTCAAAAAACGGTAACAAACCAATCGTCAAAATAGCCGATAAAATGGCAGCGGCAACGCCAAAACTAGCGTGAATCATAAACGATGTGAATTCATATTTGTTAAAGGATAGTAATATAAATAAACTAACTGTTAGTACATTTACCCCTGCTGTGAGAAAAGACGTTTTTATAATCGCACCGCGATCTTTTATCGTCGATAACAACATAATGGCTGCTAATTGAAAAATGAGAAAATATAATCCCGCTTCAATATTTAGCGTCCCTGGCGACTCGTCGTTAAATAAAACACTTGCTATAAGGGCAAAAATTACAGATAAGATCATACTTAAACGTTCTGTAATTAATATTTTTAATAATAAAACGGCTGCAGCTATTGGAAATAATAAGTATGCGTAATTTAGCTGACTCGTATACATACTTAAAGCTTTCATGAGTAGCGTAAACGTCAAGCTTATTAAAATAACGGTAATAATATTCCCTTTATGCAATTCATTTCGTTTAAAAAGACGATTTAATTCGTAACCGATAAAACTGATGAGCATACTTACAAATATAAAAAGTCCAACTCCTGGTAAAATACTTCTTTCTTGTTCTAACACACCGACTAATTTTAAATCTTCGTAAATTTCGTTCGTAATAATTTGTCCCTCACGAACGATTATATCTCCACTATGGATGACGACGGGCTCAACGTTATTTGCTGCTTCATTTCTCGCTTCCATCGTCTTTTCTACGTCAAAAAAAGAGTTTTCAACGATTGCAAAAGGAATGAGTTCATTTAACACTTCTTTCACGTCATTGTTTAAGTTAGAATATTTGATCGTATCTTTTATTTCCTCTTGAGCGCTTTGAATATTTTCAATCCGTACTCCGTTCGTTAATACTTTTTCTGTAACGTTTATAAAAAGGTTTCTTCCATCTTTTCGATCTTTTTCATCTAAACGAAGTAATTGAAGAAAAACAAGGTCGTCCACTTCATCGGTAATTTCCTTTGAAAGTACTTCCTGTAGTTGTGCAACGATATTTTCATATGACAGATTTTGCTCTTCATTTTTTTCTTCTTTTTCTTCCTCTTTATTTGTTTTCTTTTCCGTGTCAGTTAACGTATCGACCGCCTCAAATATTTCCTCAATATAACTTAATCGTTCCTTTGTCACTTCCTCAACAACTGTATAGCGATCGCTTACTGCTAAAATTGTCTCACGCATTTTTCGTTCCGTTTCCACTTCATTTTCAATCGTAATCGGTGAACGGATCGTTTCTTTTGCACGATCGAATCGATCGACATCGTATGTCGGTGAATAGACATTACCGATCATTAACGTATAAAAAAGAATCCCTAAAATGAGACTCGATAAATAAACGGAAACCCACTTCGTATTGCGATCGAACAATCGGGAAAAAAACGTAAAAATTTTTTTCAAATAACTCACCCTTTTGCTATGTCGTCTTCCTTTATCGTTCGTACGCTTGAATAATTTTTTGTACGATCGGATGACGGACGACATCGGAGTCGTTTAAATATACGAAAGCAATTTCTTCAATTCTGGCTAAAATGTTACTTGCCGTTATTAAGCCTGATTCGACACCTTTTGGTAAATCAATTTGTGTAATATCTCCAGTTATGACCATTTTTGAGCCGAATCCTAATCGAGTTAGAAACATTTTCATCTGCTCTTTCGTCGTGTTTTGTGCCTCATCTAAAATGACGTACGCATCTTCTAACGTTCTACCACGCATGTAAGCGAGCGGAGCAATTTCAATTACTTCTTTTTCAATGAGTCGAAATGCTTGTTCTTTACCTAATACATCATTCAATGCATCATAAAGAGGTCGAAGATATGGGTCGACTTTTTCTTTTAAATCCCCCGGCAAAAACCCGAGACTTTCACCCGCTTCTACAGCCGGTCTCGTTAAAATTATTCGTTTTGCCATCCCATTTTTTAACGAATGAACGGCATTTACAACGGCTAAATACGTTTTACCGGTACCAGCAGGTCCAATGCCGAAAATTAAATCGTATTGACGCATAGCTTCGACATATTCTTTTTGTCCTAACGTTTTAACACGAATCGGTTTTCCTTTATAGTTTTTCGTAATTTCATCTTCGAACAACGTTTCAAATTGATGTAATTTGTTTTCTTTCGCCAATTGAATAGCGTAAATAACATCACGTTCGGACAACATCTGTCCTTTTTTAATGACTTGTAGCAAGCTGTTCAATATGTTTTGGACTAGTTGTACGTGTTCACCTGAAACGTGTATTTGTTCGCCACGAGTCGTAATATGAACGTTTAAACGTTCTTCAATACGTTTTAAGAAGTTGTCGTTCGTTCCGAACAGTTCTCGTGCCTCGTGAGCATCATTTAATTGTAAATCAATTTCAATCATTTTTTCTGACATACTTTATCCCCTTTTAATCGGTTATGGCTTTTCCTTTTGCAATGTTTTCCAAGACAGTAACATATAAGTACAGTTTAACTTTACCACTCTCAACGGTTTCATGCAAAACATAATATTTTTCGATTTTTGCATTTTGATCTAACTTGTGTAATAGTTGTTTTTTAGCTTGTTCGATCGCCATTTCACGCGCTTCTTCAATCGTTCGAATATGTGTTAATGTATCTTTATTATATACCGTTTCATATAAAAGCGTAAACGGTAACTTCCATTTAAATACATATACAGGTTGTTCACTATATAGTTTTACTGATTCGTCATATTGTTTATGATGAAAACCCCATAACGGTACTGTAAGCTTATCGATTTTGACGTGTAATTTTTCCTGTTTCTCTCCACTTACTTTTTCTTCATGTAATAAAAGCGAACTAGACACTTCTATCTCGTACCATGTCGTCGCATACACTTCGCCATCTGCAGAAATGATCGTTCGTTCTTTTTTTTCTGTATCTTCATCGTTTTCGTCATTCTTTTCGTATGTACCTGATACGAGTATATCACCGGCACGAACGACATCGTTCAATTGAACGACTGGAATCCCCTTTTTAATAAACATTTTTTGTATAACACCATTTTTTGCTGCAATTAAATGTTGATTTTGTAATGGGCTATCCTTTTCCACAATAGTTTTTTCAATTGCTTCAGCAACATATACAGTACCTCTACGTTCTAATGAGATGTACAAAAGTTCTGGTATATCATTTAAAATGTTGTTTTCAATCTCGTTTACGGTATCAATTTGAAACAAAAATGATCCGCGATAAATGTTATTACTCACAAGTTGTTCATTTATCTTTTCTTCTAATTCTGTACTTACGCCTTGGATCTTTACGTCCCAAACGATGTTACTCAATACGAATAAAAATAGGATCGCCAAAATAGTCGCAACGAACAATTCTCTCCGTTGAAATAGTTTTTTAATAAGTGCGATAAGCCCCATTTCTTTTAATACGGTAACATCGTAATCTAACTGTTCACCTAATCGTTGTACTCTACTTCTATGCCCTCGATATACATGTATAATATACGTCGTATTTGATATTTTTTTAATATTCCACATCGGAATTTTCGCTTGAACGCATCGTTGTAAAAAGAATTCTGGATGTTTCCCATCTATGCGCAACGAAACATGTCCAACAATCTGTTTTCCTTGGATTCGTTTCACTTTGCATCCTTCTTTCTTTTACATGGAAAATTTGCTCTTAGGAGAGCATGTATTTCGTTAAGATGAGAGAAACCGGACTTCTCGAATAACTCCTTCCATAACCATTTGCTCTTCATAAAGTAATGTAATCGTTAACGCTTCCCCAATCACTTGAACTGTACCACTTTCACTTTCAAATGTTACTTCGTCCGTTGAATACGATAGCAGTTGATATGCTTGTTCTATCGTTATTTTATTATTTTGAGCAATCGTAATCGTCGGCACAATGAACGGTTTGTAAATAAACGATCGTTCCCTTTTACTACTTTTCTTTTCGTTCATTCTCTCCCACCTTCAATACGTTACGTTCGATAAATGTGTTTTAAAAATGAGTCCTCTTCCATCATACATATGTAAAATGAATCAAATTAAGAACATCGTAGACAACACAAACAAAAAAGCCTTAGTTATCAAACATAACTAAGACTTTTTATATAACCATTACTGTCGGTAAAATGGACGATGCTTTTTATATGCTCTTGGCGGTCCAAGTACTTCCGCCATAATGACGCTTTCCATTAGTCGTTTTCGACTTAACGGTTCATTTAATAGATGAACTTGAACACTTTCATGGGCGTTGCTAACGGTTGATGGAGAATGTAATGTGCGGTTTGCCATCTTTTCATCCTCTGCAACAAACATAGAGCTTGCTTGAATTTGCTCACGCAATCGCTCGTATTGTGCTTGACGTTGTTGTTCAAAATCTCCAGTCATTTCTACGTCTTCTACTTGTTGCTCCATTGGCTGTTCAAATGAATGTTCTGGGACATAAACTGGTGTATCTTCTCTCTCCGGATGTTTTTGTTCAGCCATTTGTTGTTCTCGTTGTCGGCGTCTTCTTTCTTCGAGCAATTGTCGCCTTCGTTCTTCTTTTCGTTCTTCCTTTTTTCTACCGCTTAATAAATTAATTAACCCAGCGACAACAATGACGACAATAAAGATGTTCGATAAAACGAATTCGATGAAACTTTCCATAACGAGCCTCCTTTATATGTCGCTATCGTTATGACTCTTTTTTATCGTTTGGATCGTGTGACTCTTTTTTCGATACGTTACCGATGGAATCACGCATGTCTGTGTCTGCTTGGATGTTTTTATATTGTAAGTAATCCATCGCACCCATATTGCCGGAACGTAATGCTTCTGCAAGAGCAAGTGGTACGTCTGCTTCCGCTTCGACAACACGAGCACGCATTTCTTCTACTTTTGCTGTCATTTCTTGTTCTAACGCGACAGCCATTGCACGACGCTCTTCCGCTTTTGCTTGCGCGATATTTTTATCCGCTTGTGCTTGATCCGTTTGTAAAATAGCACCAATGTTTTTACCGATATCTACATCGGCAATATCGATCGATAAAATTTCAAACGCTGTTCCAGAGTCAAGCCCTTTTTCTAATACAGTGTGCGAAATCGAATCCGGATTTTCTAAAACTCGTTTATGCGTCTTGGAACTACCGATCGTACTAACGACCCCTTCACCAACACGTGCAATAATTGTCTCTTCTCCAGCTCCTCCAACGAGGCGATCGATATTTGCTCGTACCGTAATACGAGCCATCGCTTTTACTTCAATACCATCCATTGCAATCCCTGCAATAAACGGAGTTTCAATCACTTTTGGGTTAACACTCATTTGTACTGCTTCAAGAACGTCACGACCAGCTAAATCGATCGCAGCTGCCCGTTCGAACGTTAAGTTAATATTAGCACGTTGTGCTGCAATTAACGCATTTACAACTCTGTCGACGTTACCACCAGCTAAATAGTGACTTTCAAGTTGATTCGTCGTTACATTTAAACCAGCTTTGTACGCTTTAATTAACGGATTGATGACACGCGACGGAACGACGCGACGAAGACGCATTCCTACTAATGTAAATAATCCGACGCGTACGCCTGCTGCTAGCGCGCTAATCCACAGCGCTACTGGTACGAACGTAAAAAGTACGACTAAAGCAATTAACACAATTGCAATTATAATAATTGGTGCAATTTGAACGAATCCTAAATCCATAAATTTTTCCTCCTAATTTTCTTCTTTCGTTTCACGTACGACGACGCGAAAACTTTCAACTTTTATGATTATAACACTTTTTCCTCGTTCGATAAATCCACCTTCTGACACAACATCGATACGCTCATCGTCAAAGACTGCAGTACCAGATGGTCGAAGAGGAGTAACCGTTTTACCAATTTGACCGAGTAATTCTGATCGTTCTTCACCAGAAACATAGCCAAGTTCGGTTGTCGTTCGATCGCGTAAAATAATTTTCTTGAAAATTCCTCGTTCTGTGCCGATCCATTTAAATAATATGATCGCAGCTATAATGGCAACGATGATGGCAATCGATAAACTAATGGACATGTGCAATAAATCATAACCTGCCAGTAAGAGTGAACCGGCTATAGCAACAACGCCGAGAATTCCTAATATACCACCCGAGACGAAAAATTCTAACACGATTAACGCAATTCCGATTAATAGTAAAATGACCGCTTCCATTCCTGCAAGACCAGCGATAATATGACCGTAAAAAAACAAAATTAATGCGACAATGCCCATCGTTCCTGGGACACCGAATCCCGGTGTGTACAATTCTAAAATAAGCCCGAGACTTGCGATGGAAAGTAAAATTGGTATGACGATTGGACTTGTAACGAAACGCGCAATTTCTTCAGCAAATGTCGTTTCCGCTTCGACAACCGTCGCACCACTTAATTGTAATTCCTCGAGTAATTCGACACGATTTTCTACAATTCCCTCTGCATAATGAACTTGTAATGCATCCGTTGCGGTTAACGTTAAAAAACTTCCTTTTTCTTTATTTAATTCCGGCACTTCCACGTCGGCATCTGCCATGGCGATCGCATATTTCGGATCGCGATCGTTTGATTCTGCAGCACTCTTCATCGCTGCAATCCATGCAGACTGGGCCTTTTCATCTGCAGCATTTCCATCGCTCGTAATCACACCGCTTGCTCCCATCGTTGCATTCGGCTTCATATATATAGACTTAGAGTTTAACGCAATGTAGGAGCCCGCTGATAATGCTTCGTTTAAAATATACGCTGTAGTCGGAATGTCTAATTCTCGAAGCAATTTCCCTATTTGTGTTGCTGCATCTACCCTTCCACCGGGAGTATCGATTTCAAAAATAATATGATTGGCACCGGCCTCTTTTGCTTCATTCGTCGTTCGAATTAAAAACGATTCAAGCCCACGTTCTACCTCCTTTTCGATCGGGATGACATAGACGAGGTTCCCTTTTCCAGCATCATCTGCATAGGAAAAAAGTGGTTGAATAAAAATGGTAATAAACAATAGAAATAAAAAAATGATATACCGTCGATTGATCACGTAACCACCACCATACGAAACTAGACGAATTTTCTTTTACTCTTATCGTACCATAACAACTGAAAACTAACAGTCGAATAAGAGGAAAGAAGCAAAAAAGATTCACTCTCATCTCTTGTATGAGAATGAATCTTTTCCGTACGTAAGTTATTTTAACAATGTTTCAACTCGCTGACGGACTAGATTACCATCTGCTTTACCTTTTACACGTTGCATGACGGTACCCATAACTTTACCGAAATCAGCCCGTGTTGCCTTTAACGCATCGATCGTCTCTTGGACAATCATATCAACTTCATCTTCACTTAATTGTTCCGGTAAATATCGCTTTACAATCGCAATTTCCTTTTTTAACGGCTCAACTAAATCAAGACGATTAGCTTTTTCAAATTCCAGGAGGGAATCATTTCTCTGTTTTAGTTCTCTACCTAAAACGGTTAACTCATCTTCCTCGTTTAAGCTATTTACACCAAGTTTAATCGCTTCATTTTGTAACGAAGCTCTTAACATTCGAATGACTGTTAAGCGATCTTTATCCCTTTGTTTCATCGCTTCTTTCATATCATTCGTCAATTTGTCTAACAAAGACATGTATACACCTACTTTTAATAACGGCGCTTGCGTGCTCTGGCAGCTCTGGCAGCTTCAGATTTCTTCTTACGACGCACGCTTGGCTTTTCATAATATTCGCGTCTACGATATTCAGATAATGTTCCACTTTTAGAAACATCTCGTTTAAAACGACGAAGCGCATCTTCTAACGATTCATTTTTACGAACTCTCGTTGTATTTGGCATGCGAATAATTCCCTCCCTCCGGAGAATTGCAATTTATAAACATACGACAGTATGTCTTGTTTAATTATAGTATAACCGTGTAACGCGGTCAACAATATTTCGTATGTCTTTCCCTTAGTAGATCGTTAACATTAAACTCGTTCATTTGTAAGTTCATCCTTGAACATTCTCACTACAACTATATTTGCATCCTTTGCCATATATCGAATAACAGCTGTAATTGCTGTTCTGTGACCTAATAAGTCGCGTATGTCTGACGATATTTCAATATATTTATGACGATTTACCCGAAAAAATTTACCCGTAATTTGTTGATCGATATGTGAATGGTATACGTTTACACCACTAGTGATTACAGCGATGCAGTTGATTCTAAATTTACTTTTTGTATAATCCTCATTATAAATGAGTGAAACAATGTTACGTCGTATATGTTGCACGATGTTAAACGTCTTATGAACAATCGTTGTAAAATACAAACAATCCTTACGCAATTCGTTACGTAAGGATTGTTCTTCTTCGTTCATAACAATTTTTCGCTGTTAAAGAGAAATGAACTTTATACGATTAAATCGGTTGGTTCTGCACGACTGCACCGTGATGAAGCGGATAGTTTATTTCATGCAATGTAACAGGTACGATGGTACCGATGATCGATTCGTCCCCTTCAAAGCGAACTTTTAAATAATTATCGGAATGACCGATAAGAAAACGACTATCTTCTTTACATACTTCTTCTGGAATTACTTCCACTACTTCGTTTTCAAACTGTTTTGCATATGCATTTGCAAGTTCGTTAGACAATGCGATCATTTTTTGTACACGCTTCTCTTTTACTTCGTTCGGCACTTGATTTTCCATTCGCGCTGCTGGTGTTCCTGTACGACGAGAGTACGGAAATACGTGTAATGCCGCAAACTCAATTTGTTCGATAAATTGATACGTTTCTAAAAATTCTTCTTCTGTTTCACCTGGAAATCCGACGATAATATCTGATGTAATCGCAAGCCCAGGTAAGGCGCGTTTTAATTTATCTACTTTTTCCTTGTAGTAATCGGCACTATACTTTCGTCTCATACGTTGTAAAACAGTATTCGATCCTGATTGAACTGGTACGTGTAAATGACGGACTATCTTTTTCGAACGGTCAAGCACATCGATTACTTCATCAGTAATTTGGCTCGCTTCAATCGATGAAATTCGTATTCGTTCTAGTCCATCTACTTGATCTTCTAAATCTTGCAAAAGGTTGGCAAACGAATAATTTTCCATATCTTCGCCGTATCCAGCTGTATGGATGCCAGTTAAAACGATTTCTTTATAACCAGCTTGTACGAGTTGATTTGCTTGTTTAAGGACATTCTCCGGTTTGCGTGAGCGAAGTAAGCCACGCGACCACGGAATAATACAAAACGTACAAAAGTTATTACAGCCTTCTTGAATTTTTAACGATGCGCGTGTACGATCTGTAAATGTCGGTACATCCATCTCTTCAAATACACGACTTTGCATAATTGGTGAAACGCCGTTTACTGGTAATCTAGTTTCTTTATGTTTTTCAATAAGCGTAATCATATTTTTTCGATTTTGTGTTCCAACGACGACATCGACACCGTCAATTTCTAATACTTCACCGGGGGATGTCTGTGCATAACAGCCGGTTACACAGACGATCGCATCTGGGTTTTTTCGTACGGCACGGCGAATAATTTGACGACTTTTACGGTCTCCTGTATTTGTTACCGTACACGTATTTATGACATAGACGTCTGCCATTTTATCGAAGTCGATACGTTCATATCCTTCTTTTTGGAACATGTTCCAAATGCCCTCTGTTTCATAATGGTTCACTTTACAACCTAACGTATGAAACGCTACAGTTTTATTATCCATCTATATCAAGCCTTTCTATGATTCGTTTCAGAAGTGATAATGTTTGTCGCTTTATATCATAACATACAAAATGATGAACGTATAAAATAAATGAATCGCTGTGCATGTCTCCTAATTGCTTAAAACTAGATACTGACGAATGGTTAAGATATACATATATTTACAAGAGATGATCATGGGAATGTGATCATTTGTGGTGCTTAACTCATTTTAGCGATAACATTTTATGATAATATATACTTTAATAGATTGATCTCATACGAGGGATTACGGTAACACTGTTGATCTTTTTGAAAGCTATTCTTTCAAAAAGGGAGGTGATGCCGCTGGATGTTGTTAGTGCACTTACGCTTATCATCTCGTTTAGGATGTTGGTTGCGTTTATCGTTTCTAATAACAACCATAAAAAATAATCCCTCATACGATTTGGTAGGTCCTTGAGGGATTATTTCCTAAACAGTGACTCGCCCCTCTATTCGGGGTTCAGTCTATTTTATCGTTCACGTTCATTCGTAGACGGTCTTCTTATTGTAACGCTTCATTTAAATATATTATATTACATCATGAAACGTGAACTTGTTTACAAGTCGCTTTTGTTGTTTAGATCATTAGGAAAGAAAATACGCTCATCGATTCATCATGGAAACTGTAAATTATTCAACGATTTCTTCAAATTGGTACGAAATAGATGCAAGTGTGTATAGTGCAGCTGTTTCTGTTCTTAAAATACGTTTCCCTAAACGAATCGGTCGAAATTGTTCACTCTGAAACGCCGCGACTTCATTTTTCGAAAAACCACCTTCAGGCCCGATACAAATAAGCAATTTATCGTATTCGTTCACGTCGTGTAAAAATGTCGCAATCGACGTATAATGTTCTTTTTTCGCTTCTTCTTCATAGGCAAATGCAACGTGCGTAAAATCGGATTTTTGTGCGAATACGCTTTCTAACGTTAATGGGAATAATATTTCTGGAATAAGAAGTCTTGCTGACTGTTCGCTTGCTTCTTTAACGATCGTCTCAAGGCGGGGACGTTTCTGTTGTGCTTTTTTATCATCCCACTTTGCTGTTGCACGTTCACTATTGTACAACATAAATTGTGTAGCACCTAGTTCTGTTCCTTTTTGTAATATGAAATCGAGTTTATTCCCTGTCGGTATCGCTTGGGCGATCGTCACATGGAGGGGAAGTTCCCTGTTTTCTTCTAACTCTTCTTCTATGATTACTTTTACATTTTTTTTCGTCATTGCTTCGATTCGACATACGTACGCTTTTTTCCCTGCTTGCACACAAATAATTTGATCTCCTATTTTATAGCGCATGACACGTTGAATATGATGTGCGTCGTTTCCTTCAATATGAACAATTCCGTTTTCCCAATATTGTTCTCTAACGAAATATCTTTGCATAATACGTACCTACTCTTTCTTTTTCGCAATAAAACTAACCCAACGATCACGCTCATTTTTAGTTATAATGGAAAAGCCGTATTGTCGTAACTTTCGATAGACTTCATTCGCTTTTTTATCGATAATTCCAGACGTAATAAAGTAACCTCCTGGAATGAGTACTCTTTCTGCATCTTGAACGAGATCGATGATAATATCGGCTAAAATATTCGCAACGACAATGTTGGCTTTATGTGTAATTCCACGTAATAAATCATTTTCTGATGCTGTAACGATTGCTTGTACGTCGTTTAAAAGAGTGTTTTCAGTTGCACTACGTACCGCTACCGGATCCAAATCATACGCATACACTTTTTTTGCACCTAAAAGTGCGCTTGCAACGCTTAATATACCAGAACCAGTTCCGACGTCGATGACGACATCTTTCGGTTGCAACGTACGTTCTAGTGCAAGTAAACTAAGTATTGTCGTCGGGTGATCCCCTGTTCCGAACGCCATCCCTGGATCCATTTTAATAACGATGTCTTCTTCATTCGTTTTTTCATATGTTTCCCAATTCGGTACGATGACGATCGAATCAGTTACCTTTTGGATCGTGTAATATTTTTTCCATTCATTTTCCCAATCGGATTCGAACACTTTTTGGACCGATACCGTTAAGTCGGCTAGAAAGGAATCCGTAATACGTAGCTGTTCCAATCTATGTTGAATGTTTGAAAAGACATGTTCCCATGTCTGATCGTCTTGAAAATACGCCTTAATCCGTACGCCCTTTTGAGGAAACTTCGTTTCGTCCAATTCATATAATTCTCCAAAAAGTTCGCGATGTTTCTTTTTTAAATCGGTTGCATCATCGATAACAACTCCATTAGCTCCGTGTTCATTTAAAATATTTGCAACGATTTCTTCTGCCTCTTTCGTCGTCGTAATTGCTAGTTCATTCCAGTGCAACGTAATCACTCGTTTCAACTATTATTTAATCGTTACGGAAAGCTTTTTTAAATCGTTTGAAGATCGATTCTTCTCCCGTAAGTGGATCTTCATTTGAGATAGCGTGAAATTCTTTTAATAATTCTTTTTGACGTGACGTTAATTTCGTTGGAGTGACGACGCGGACACGTACGTGTTGATCACCTTGTCCATATCCACGAATGTTCGGTACTCCTTTTCCACGTAGTCGAAATGTTCTACCTGTTTGCGTTCCTGCCGGAATTTTAAACGATACTTTACCGTGTACAGTAGGCACTTCAATTTCATCACCTAATGCAGCTTGAGCAAATGTAATTGGTAACTCTAAAAAGATATGATTGCCTTCTCGCTCGAAAAACTCGTGTTTTTCAATCGTTACAACGACGAATAAATCACCAGGAGGACCACCGTTTTTACCTGGTTGACCTTTACCACTTATACGAATTTGCTGGCCTTCGTCTATACCAGCTGGTATAGACACTTTAATTTTTGCGTGCTCTTTTACTGTTCCAACTCCGCCACACGTCAAACATTTGTCTGCAATTGTTTTTCCACGACCTTGACAATAATGACACGCTCTTCTATTTATGACACGTCCAAACGGGGTACTCTGTTCTGTATTTAATTGCCCTGTACCGTGACAATGAGAACAAGTTTCTGGACTCGTTCCAGGTTTTGCACCAGAACCGGAACATGTTTTACACGACTCTTCCTTCGGTATTGTAATTTCAACTTCTTTACCGAAAATTGCTTCTTCAAACGTTAATGAAATTGTATATTGTAAATCCGCACCTTGTTGTGGTGCATTTGGATCGCGTTGTGCACCACCGCCGAAAAACATATCAAAAATGTCACCAAATCCTCCGAAATCCGCACCGCCACCAAATCCTTGACTTTGCGGTCCGGCATGGCCGAACTGATCGTATTGCGCTCGTTTTTGGTCATCGTATAATACTTCATACGCTTCTTTTACTTCTTTAAATTTTTCTTCTGCACCCTCTTCTTTATTTACATCGGGGTGGTATTTGCGGGCTAATCTTCGATATGCTCGACGTATATCCTGTTTTGAAGCGTCACGGTCGACACCTAACACTTCGTAATAATCCCGTTTACTCACTGTTTCTCAACTCCCGGAACGATAGATTCAATCTTTATCATAATATCATTTTTTTCTTTCAATAAGCAACTATGCTTCTTATAAATGAATTCCTTCTCCTTAAAAAAAATCAAAGTCAAGGAACCCTGACTTTGACTTTTTATTCATTCGATTACTTCTCTGCACTTTCTTTATCGTCATCGACTTCTTCATAATCTGCATCAACGACATCATCATTCGTATTCTCAGCAGAACTATCTGCACCTTGTTGGGCTTGTTGTTCTTGTGCCATTTGTTCATATAATTTAACCGATAGTTGTTGGACTTCCTGTTCTAAAGCTTCTTTTTTCGCTTTAATTTCATCAATATCGTCGCCCTCTAGCGCTTTTTTCAAAGCTTCTTTTGCCGCTTCAGCCTTTTCTTTTTCTGCATCAGATACTTTATCGCCTAAATCTTTTATCGTCTTATCTGTCGTGAAAATAAGTTGGTCTGCTTCGTTACGTAAATCTACTTCTTCACGACGTTTTTTATCTTCCTCAGCATTTTCTTCTGCTTCTTGAACCATTTTTTCTATTTCTTCTTCTGATAAACCTGACGACGACTGGATTGTAATAGATTGTTCTTTATTCGTTCCCAAATCTTTCGCACGAACGTTTACGATTCCATTTGCGTCAATGTCGAAAGTTACTTCGATTTGCGGTACACCACGAGGTGCTGGTGGAATATCAGTTAGTTGGAATCGTCCTAACGTTTTGTTGTCAGCTGCCATTTCACGTTCACCTTGTAATACGTGAATGTCGACGGCAGTTTGATTATCAGCGGCAGTTGAGAAAATTTGTGATTCACTCGTAGGAATTGTCGTATTACGTTCAATTAACTTCGTCGTAACGCCTCCCATCGTTTCAATTCCTAACGATAGCGGAGTTACATCAAGGAGTAATACGTCTTTTACATCCCCTTGTAAAACTCCTCCTTGAATTGCTGCACCGAGAGCAACGACTTCATCAGGATTTACACCTTTTGACGGTTCTTTACCTAATTCGTTCTTAATCGCTTCCTGTACGGCCGGAATACGAGTTGATCCACCGACGAGTAATACTTTATCTATTTCGCTTGCACTTAACCCTGCATCTTGCAGAGCTTGGCGTACTGGCTCCATCGTTTTTTCAACTAAATCAGCTGTAAGTTCATCGAACTTTGCCCGAGATAGTGTTAACTCTAAATGGAGTGGTCCCGCATCTCCCGCTGTAATAAACGGTAACGAAATTTGTGCCTGCGAAACACCGGATAAGTCGATCTTTGCTTTTTCGGCAGCATCTTTTAATCGTTGCATGGCCATTTTATCTTGTGAGAGATCGATACCATTTTCCTTACGGAATTCGTCAACCATATATTCGATGATTTTTTCGTCAAAATCGTCACCACCGAGGCGGTTATCTCCTGCAGTTGCGATCACTTCAAACGTTCCTTCACCAATATCCAAAATGGATACGTCAAACGTCCCGCCACCTAAGTCGTATACGAGAATTGTCTGATCTCCATCTTTATCCATTCCGTATGCAAGTGCTGCAGCAGTAGGCTCGTTAATAATACGTTCTACTTCTAAACCTGCAATAATTCCTGCATCACGTGTCGCTTGACGTTCCGCGTCGTTAAAATATGCTGGTACAGTAATTACCGCTTTTTCAACTTTTTCACCAATGTAATCTTCTGCATATTGTTTTAAGTGTTGTAAAATAATCGCAGAAATCTCTTGCGGTGTATACTCTTTATCTTCAATCGATGTTTTATAATCTGTTCCCATATGACGTTTAATCGATTGAATTGTATTTGGGTTCGTAATCGCTTGACGCTTTGCGACTTCTCCAATTTGTCTTTCTCCATCTTTAAAGGCAACGACAGATGGAGTTGTACGGTTCCCCTCAGGGTTTGTAATAACGACAGGTTCTCCACCTTCCATTACCGTCACACATGAATTTGTCGTTCCTAAGTCAATTCCAATTATTTTACTCATGGCTATAACTCTCCTTCTTCGTCAACTATTTATTCACTTTCACCATTGCGGCTCGAAGTACTTTATCTTTTAATAAGTATCCTTTTTGTAATTCTTCAACAATCATATTCGATTCAATTTGCTCATCTTCCGTCTGCATAACGGCGTGATGATAGTTCGGATCAAACATTTGATCCTTCGTCTTAATCGGCTCAATTCCTTGTGTTTTTAACGCGTCAGTAAGTTGATTGTATATCATTTCCATACCTTCGAGAAAACTTTTATTTTCTTCGCTCACTTCAGTTAAAAGTGCACGTTCAAAATTATCGAGCACCGGAAGCAATTCTTTTGCTAAATTTTCCGCTTCGTATTTCCGCTCATTCATCCGTTCTTTTTGTGTACGGCGTTTATAGTTTTCATATTCAGCTTGTAATCGCATGAGGCGTTCGGTTAGTTGTTCTTTTTCAGAAGTCAAATCTATTATTTTGTTTTCTAGTTGTTCAACATCTATTTCGACTTCTGCTCTTTCTTCGTCTTTCGTTTCTACTTTTTCCGCATCATTAGACGAATCTGTTTTTACTTCTGAATTAGTCGAGTTATCTTCCGTATTCAGCGAACTGTTTTCTTCTACTTCTACATCTGTTTCACGATTTGAAGTCTCTTCCTTGCTCTTATCCTCCATTATGAGGCACCTCCAAACAATATATACGACAAATAGTCACTACCCGTTACAAACAATAACATGAATAGGTTGGAAAATAAACTATTTTAAATCATGTTGTCTCGAGACATCGAGTAATTCAGACATTTCTCTTGAAAGTGCGTGTAATAACGTAATTACTTTACGATATTTCATTCGCGTCGGCCCTAAAAGGGCAATCGTACCGAGTTGATCGACCCCCAGCCTAAAGGTTGACGTAATTAAACTAAAATCTTTAATCGCTTCTATGTTATTTTCATTTCCAATCGAAATGTGTAATCCGTCTGTTTCCGTAGTAAGTAACTTAATCATCTCTGCTTCATTTTCCAGCATCGTAAAAACATCATACACTTTTTTCACATCTCTAAACTCAGGTTGCATTAAAATATTTGTCTGGCCACCAACGTATAATTTCACAGAATCGTCATATGAAATGACTGCTTGTAAATATTCAAAAATTAATTCATGTTCTTTTATATGTTTTTTCATTAACGCATATACTTCCGTCTCTAATTTGAGCGAAAGTTGCATAATTGGCACACCAATTAAACGGTCTTTTAAAATATTGACCGTTTTTTCCAGATCAGTAACTGATACGCCTGTCGGCACTGTAAATGATTTATGTTCAACATGTCCAGTATCTGTAATAAGGATGGCGACTGCCGTTTGTGACGTTAATGTAATGAGTTGAATATCTTTTAACTTTGCCTCGTCGACATTCGGACCAAGTATGATAGCTGTATAGTTCGTTAATTGTGATAATAACTCGGCACTTAGTTGTACAATTTGTTCCATTTCAATAATATTATCATTTAATGTATTTTGAATGATGTTTAACTCTTTCTGTTTAATCGACGGTGAAATGACGTGGTCGACATAATAACGATACCCTCTTTCGGATGGGATTCGTCCTGAAGATGAATGGGTTTTTTCCAACAGCTCTTTTTCTTCTAAATCCGCCATTACATTACGGACTGTCGCGGCGCTTAAATTAATTTGTTTTTTCTTTGAAATTGCACGGGAACCTACTGGTCGAGCTGTATCGATAAAATGATCGATAATCGTCTGTAGGATGAGCGATTCTCTTTCCGTTAACATGTAATCCACCTCTGTTAGCACTCGATTACGAAGAGTGCTAATGCTATTAATAAAGTAACAAATCCGATTTTTTTTGTCAATAAAGAAGTACAATAAAAAAGCAGATCTTTTTGTATGAGTTTTTCATCATTAGACAATTGAAAAAGAGGTTCGGAAAACGTATTGGACATGAACAATGAAATGAGTGAAAAAAATGGAGCCGTTCATTTTAACGTTTATCCTAACCTCTATAAAATAATTGTTAATCTTCATCTAGTTTCAGCACAGACATGAACGCTTCTTGTGGAATTTCTACGGAGCCAACCATTTTCATCCGTTTCTTTCCTTCTTTTTGTTTTTCAAGCAGTTTTCGCTTACGGGTTACGTCACCGCCGTATAGTTTAGCTGTAACATCTTTTCGTACCGCTTTAATATTCGTTCGTGCGATAATTTGGTTTCCGATTGCTGCCTGAACAGGGACCTCAAATTGTTGTCTTGGAATAAGTTCACGTAATTTCTCAACGATTTGTCGCCCACGATTTTGACTAAACTCACGATGGACGATGACAGATAGCGCATCGATTGGATCGCCATGTAATAAAATATCCATTTTCACTAAATCAGACGGTTTATTACCGATAAATTCATAGTCGAGGGATGCGTACCCTTTCGTACTTGATTTTAATTGATCAAAAAAATCATACACTATTTCCGAAAGTGGCAATTCATAAATAACATTCACTCGGACGTTATCTAAATATTGCATGTCGATATATTGTCCGCGTTTGCGTTGACATAGTTCCATGACAGGTCCGACATAGTCGTTCGGCACCATTATTTGCGCCTTTACGTACGGTTCTAAAATTTCTTCGATCACTTCACGTTCTGGCATGAGCGTAGGGTTATCAACTTCAATGACTTCTCCATCTGTTTTTATCACTTCATAAACAACACTCGGTGCTGTCGTTATAAGATCGATATTAAATTCTCTTTCAATTCTCTCTTGGATAATTTCCATGTGGAGTAAACCTAAAAAACCTGTACGAAAACCAAAACCTAAAGCTTGCGAAGTTTCTGCTTCATACTGTAGTGCGGAATCATTTAATTCTAAACGTTCGAGTGCTTCACGTAGTGCATTGTAATCTTCAGAGTCAACTGGATATAAACCGCAAAATACCATTGGGTTTAAGCGGCGGTAGCCAGGAAGAGGCTCAGATGCACCGTTTTCTACGTGCGTAATCGTATCACCTACACGAGTATCCTTCACTTCTTTAATCGCAGCGGTTAAATAGCCAACATCACCAACAGACAAGCGTTCGGTTTGCTCTGGCATCGGTGTATGCACACCGAGTTCAATTACTTCGTATTCTTTACCACTCGCCATCATTTTAATTTGATCGCCTACTTTTATTTCGCCCTCTTTTATACAAATCGATGCGACGACACCGCGATAAGAATCGTACAATGAATCGAAAATAAGTGCCTTTAACGCATTACTTTTGTCGCCACTCGGTGGTGGTACTTGTTCGACAATTCGCTCTAAAATCTCATCAATTCCAATGTTTTCTTTTGCGGAAGCTAATATGACTTCGTCGGGATCAACTCCAATGATGTCGACTAATTCTTGTGTAACACGTTCTGGATCTGCATTCGGCAAATCGATTTTATTAATAACAGGAATGATTTCTAAATCGTTATCCATCGCTAAATATACATTGGCTAACGTTTGTGCTTCAATTCCTTGTGCTGCATCGACGACTAGTATCGCGCCTTCACACGCCGCTAAACTGCGTGAAACTTCATATGTAAAGTCTACGTGACCAGGTGTGTCGATTAAGTGAAACGTATAGTCTTCACCATTTTGACTCTTATATTCTAACTGCACAGCATTTAATTTAATCGTTATTCCACGTTCTTTCTCTAATTCCATCGCATCTAAAAAGCGATCTTGCATTTCTCGTTCTGTTAATGCTTTTGTATTTTCCAAAATACGATCCGCTAATGTCGATTTTCCGTGGTCAATATGTGCGATAATTGAAAAGTTTCGTACGTTTTTACTATTATTCATTCTTCTTCTGTCACTCCTACAACAGACCGTTACCGGTACCGTAAACTACTGTCATGATTATAACAGTTGACCGCTACACTTTCAATCGAATACAACATATAATTTACAATAACTTTATTATGTTAATTAACTGGATAACTTAATACATTTAAAAAAACAAACTAGCAATGTAATATAAAAACTGAATCAACAATTCATAGAAAAATGTAATCATTCGCTCTAATAATTGTGCGAATGAATGAATAAATGATTGTTCCGTTTCTGGAAGTTTGGCAACAGTCTCTAAGTTCTCTATTTCTTCCTCAACTGTTTGTTCATCGACAACATTTTCAACAACATTGTTTTCCTCTGACTTTACACTTTCAAATAAGCCATAAGTCATACCGGAAAAAAAGAATAGTAGTAAAAGTACGATGACGGTAAATAGGCGCACATATATTCCTCCACTTCCTCCATTATTTATTCACTTTTTCTACACCCCAATAATAATCGCTAAAAGCCTCTGCCAGTACATCTGCAGATCGGTACATTTCTTCTAACGTATTTTCATAGCCACCTATTTCAATTAAAACGGAGTTTTCTAATAGATCTTGGTTGTAGACACCATTTACGTTTGCGCCCTCTTTCGTAATAACTCCTTTACTAATTCCCGGATAGTTTTTATCGATAATATAATGAAGCTCTTTAGCTAGCTCAATATTTTTTTTGTACCCTTTATTTTCTGCACCTATAATAAATAAAATGGTTGCATACGATTCATCTTTATACGATTTCGTCGTTTTGTCTCGTGGTAAACTATCTCGATGTATATCAAAAGCAAATTGAATATCGTTATTTTGTTCAATCGCTTTTTTTACGACAGGTCTTGATGCAGCATATGATTTTCCATATTTCCAACCTTTTTCATGTAAAATTTCCATAAAATCTGTATGATCGACATGTGATGCAATGCCATAATTTGCTAATGTCTCTGCAATCCTGTCACTGACGCGTGTTATATTCACTTCTTCGTGATATGCTAAATTTGGATTTTTCTCATCTGGTAAATGTGGCAAAAACGATTCTCTATTATGGCTATTGTATAAAAGAACGATGTCTTCACTTAAACGATCGATCTTTTGTTCCTTTTGTTCTTCTTCATCCGTATCGTCAATCGCCTTTCGATCCTCTAACACATCTTCTAACGGGGGACCAGATTCACTTGAAAGTAGTTGTACATCGTCTAACGAATCACCTTCAATGATGATATGATTTTCAAATAGAGCAAAACCGGGCAATTCATGAGCTAACAGAGTTTTCACGTCATCTAAATTAATACTCATCATCAATTGAAATGCCATTTCTGATAAAGTAGGCACATCTTCTACCATTTTATACACCGTAGCAAAACTTCTGTTTTCCATGCTGAAAAGTAACATAAATAACTGTTCATCTAAATTGCTTGTCCAAGTTGAAAAAAGCGGAGATGTGAAACGAGTTGATTGTTCTGTTGCGGTTAGAAAGCCAATGGACATAAATAAAATAACGATAAAACTAAAGCTAACGATAATTTGGCGATAAAATCGCTTGATATAACGATATAAAAATAAAAAACGCTTCATTGGAAACATATAGTTCATCTTCCGTTCTATTTTTTAACGATTCTTTAATATGACTATATGCTCCCAATGAAAGAAATAGACATACTATTTATTTTTAACGTGTATAATTTGCGGCCTTTTCATATTGTACACGTTCATGCAAAGCACTGTTAATTCCTTGAGCAACGACGTGCGCCATATCTTCTAAAAATGTATCGACTTCTTTTGGGGTTACGATTAAGTTTTTTCCTGACGGTGTTAATACTTCCTCAAATAGTTGCCGTTGCTCTTCGACATCTAAATTCCCGATCAAACCTAACAGAGTCGAACGATTTGTCGCATCTGGTACATCTTCATCTGTTAAGTTTTCATGTGCAATAGATAATTGTCCCGCTAATAAAGAACTACGCGGTGTCGTCTCTTCTTGCATTTGTCTACCGAGATGCTTTAACAATTGATGTAACGTATCACTAACGATCGTAACAGCATCAACGACTGTAGGTACACCGATCGCTATAACTGGTATGCCGAGTACATCTTTACTTAACTCTTTTCGGCGATTGCCAACCCCAGAGCCCGGATGTATTCCCGTATCCGTAATTTGAATCGTCGTATTTATCCGTTCAATCGACCTTGATGCAAGTGCATCGACAACGATGAGAAAATGTGGTTGAAATTGTTTAATAATACTTTTTACAATATCACTCGTCTCCATGCCAGTTACACCCATTACCCCTGGAGATATTGCACTGACAGGACGATATCCGGAAGCAACTGTTTCGTATTTTAGTTCAAATAAATGATTTGTAACGAGTACATTTTCAACTGTCATCGGTCCTAGTGCGTCTGGAGTTACATTCCAATTTCCTAAACCGACGACTAATCCTTTCTTATCGTCTTTGACGTTATTTTTTATGAGCAATTTTTTTATCTCTTTTGAGAGTGCGATTGCCGCATTCTGTTGTGAGACCGTATCTTCCCGAACGATTGCATCCGTAAAAATTGTTACGTACGAACCGCGTTTTTTGTTTAAAGAACGTTCACCGTGCTCATCGATTTCAATCGTCGTTATTTTTACACCATTTTCTTCATCACTCGTTTCTTTGATGCCTGGGACTTTTTTAGATGTCTCTTCACGTTCCACATACATATCGCGGGCTTCTACCGCTAAGTCCGTTCTCACCGTTACTGCCTGCATCTTATCGTCTTCTTTTTTCATCGTAACAACACCCTTTTTACTTTATGTTGAACGGTTTACGATGAATTATGTAAAAACTATTTTCTAAATTCATTTTATATGGGGAACCGATCGTATGTTGATCTATAATGGTTAAAAATGAAATGATTTTTGTAAAAGGTTGCTGTACATATTCATTGTCTTTCATACAGTTTTTAAAAGAGGAAAGAGGAAGAATAATTCGTAAAATAAACATACGCTTAAAAAATGTATGTAAAGAAAATACAAAAATATTGTAAACAATCGTTGAAAACATCCTTTTTATTTGCTAAAATACGAATGTCGTACTTTTTACCGTACGTGCGGCATATCATGCTTACACATATTTCACTATATGTACATGTAGGAGGTGGCATCATGGCAAATTTAAAGTCTGCAATTAAACGAATTCGAATAAACGAAACAAAACGTGAGAGTAATAAGTCGTACAAAACGAAAATGCGTACGCAAATGAAGAAAGTAGAAGCGCTCGTAGAAGCAAATGATGAAGAAAATGCTCAGTTAGCATATCGTGAAGCGGTACAATTAATTGACCGTGCAATTCAGAAGAAAATTATTCATAAAAATAACGGAAATCGCCATAAAGCACGTTTAGCGAAAAAACTCCGTTCCATAAGCGCATCATAAAAAAGCGATCACCATTGATCGCTCTTTTATTTTTGCGCAACTAATTCATATAACAGTAATTCAAAGGCACGTGACTTATCGATTAAACCTCGTTTAATAGCTGCATCTGTTTCTGTTAGCTGATCAAGCACTTTTGCAAGCTGTTCCGTCGAGAATTTTTTACTTCGCTCTACCGCAAGGCGGATTGCATACGGGTGAGCTTGTATCTTTCCACGCATACTTTGGGATGTAAATCCATTTTCTTGTAACAATTTCACTTGAAAAATTAAACGAAATTGTGAAGCTAATAGTGCCAAAAGTCCAATTGGATCTTCATTATTTTTTTCTAACGATTTATATATTTTTATCGCTTCATATAAATTACGACGTAAAACGACATCGACTAAATCTAACGCACTTTTCGAAGCAGAAACAGCCATTAAATTTTCAACGGTCTCTTTAGTAATAACTTTTTCCGCACCAACATACATCTTCATCTTCTCCAACTCTTGTTGTAAAAGATATAAATTATTTCCGTATTCAGCCTCCATGACATAAAGTGCATCGTCTGTTATAGATATTTGTAACCCTTTTGCTAAATAAGTGATCCATTTACGTAAATCATAATCCCGAATTGGTTCACAGTTTACAACAGTAGTATGTTTATGTAAATGTTTAACGATTCCTTTTCGACCGTCAATCTTTTCATATGGTGCAACGATGATGAGCGTTGAATAGCCTACAGGATGTTGCACGTACCGCTCTAATTGTTCCGTTTCGTGTGTGACGTCTAATGGTGTGCGTTGATTCGTTAAAAAAAGCGGATTCGTTGCGACAATTATCTTATGGTCTGTAAAAAATGGAAGGGTTTCAGCATCAACGACAACATCTTGGATCGCTACTTCTTGTAAATCATAATTCATGACATCGATACTCTGTTTTTTTTCGATTGATTGAAAAATCGATCGTTTTAATTGTTCAATGAAAAAGTTTTCTGTACCTAACAAAACGTATATAGGCGCCATTTCGCCTTTTTTAATTTGTTCTATTGTTTGTTGCACCGTTAACACATATGTTCATTCCTTTTTAACGTTTCTATGCTACAGTAATAATAGCAAATTTACGTAATAATTGGTATACTTGTAGTGCAAGCTAACGATTGACGGGTAAAATAATTGAACTTTTCAAGACAAAGTACAAAATTATTGGCATTGTACACGAATTTACATTATACTGTTGGTGAAATAGGAGGCGAAAAATATGAACGAATTTGAAAAAGATCCACAAGAAAAAAACAGTGACATTCCATATGCTGTATCTGGGTTTTTAGCATCTTTTATCTTTTTTACGTTTATTTTTGTAATTGGAGCTACAATTAGTTTTATTAACCTATAATAAGTGAATGTACATAAATGCTGCAAATGAATGCAGCATTTTTTATTTTATTGTTCGTTTTACTCCAGAAACGGAACGAATCTCCCCTCACTTTCTGTAAAGTAATACTGAATCGCCCCCATTTCATCCGTTCGGAAAATATTGACTTTTTCTTCTTCCAATAGATTGATAACATCCGTTGCCGGATGTCCATAACGATTCCCCTTTCCTACCGGAATGAGCGCTACGTTCGGTTTTCCATTTTGTACAATCGAACGATCGGTAGACGTATTACTTCCGTGATGGGCTACTTTCAAAACGTCAAACGTAATGTTAGGGAATAGTTGGAGTAATTTTCTTTCTGCTTGTTCTTCCATATCTCCTGTAAAAAGCCACGACATTTCTCCAAATTTCGTCCATAGGACGAGAGAGTTTTCATTTGCAGATTGAAAGTCACTAGTCGGTGAAAGGAGCTGAAATAAGTGATTGTTTCGAATGATCGTACTCGGTATGCTCGCTTCGGTTATGTGTACGTTATTTTCTTTCCACGCTTGTAAATACTTTTGTTCGAAATATGGCGGAACGACAATTTCATCTACTTGAAAATGTTCAATTATATACGAAACACTGCCGATATGGTCGAGATGTTCGTGGCTTAAAAAGATTGTATCAATTTTATGAATACCTCTTCCATACATATATGGTTTTATAATTTGTTTGAAAACACGTGATGACGGTTCATCTTGCGCAAATGAAACAGTAGCACCTGCATCGATGAAAAATACACCGCGTCGATATGGCAATTCAATGATGATCGCATCACCTTGGCCAATATCGAGCATCGTCACGATACCTACAGGAGATACATACGGCCTAACAGCAAACAAAACGACGACACATACTAATAAAACACCATATGAAAATGAATGATTTATTCTTTTCGCTTGAAGTGTACGCATCATTGTCATAAAAACGACATAATAGAAACATACTTCGATGAGAGAAAGCTCTCCAATGATAAATGGATAATATACGTGTTCGTCGATATAAAATAATATGTGTAATAAATGTTCATGGATAAGACGAAATAACACTTCCAGCGGAGAAGTCATCAAGGTTGGTACAGGTAAAGCGATAAAGAAGAAAAACATGAGTGGGATGACGAAAAACGAAAAATATGGAACGACGAATAAGTTAACGATAATCGATAACGGTTGAAATAAATGAAAGTAGTCAATTTGAAATGGTAAAATTGCCATTTGTGAAATAAAACTTATTTGAAACACTCGAAACAAATTCGATTTCGTCTGGCGAATTAGTTCGCTTGAAAAAACTAAACTATACGTCACTGCAAACGACAATTGGAAGCCAATATCAAATATAATATATTTATCGATGATCACGAGGACTAAAAATACGATACTAACGATGTCGGCATAATTAAATCGATAAGTGCTTCTTCTTAATAATAAGACAACGACGATCATTAAACTAGCGCGCCAAACAGACGGGGCCCCACCGGCTATCAATGCATAAAGCGGTAAAAATATGATTAATATACATTCAACGACTTCCACTGTTAACATACGAAGACGTATAAACAAAAAATATATGATACTCGTAATAATACCTACGTGTAATCCCGAAATAGCTAAAATATGTGATAAACTCCATCGTTGAAACAACTCAATCGTCTCATCATCTAACGAACTACGATTTCCAAGTACGAGTGCTTGTATCCATGCTGCAACATCGGCATCGTACTTCAGCATCGCTTTATCGATTAACGTCTGTCTTAACGATAATATTGGAGCTATTTGTGAAGGGGGTAAACATGTAACGTTCTTCATCGTTGCAACGTCTAAGACGTATTTAATTCCTTTTTCATACAAATACGTTCGATAATCAAATTGATACGGGTTCGTCGCTCGTTCTGGTCGAGCAAGTTTGCCTCTAATTGTGCACGTATTACCGAAGTATAGTCTTTCCACAACGTGATTGACCTGTTCCGACTTATCGGTTTCATTTTTAAAATAAGTGACGAGAATTCGTTCATTCGTATTTTCTTCTTTTAATGAAAACTGCACGTACGTATCTGTTGTTATTGGCGAAGTTACAATCTTACCGGAAAAAGCATGCACCATCGTTTCGGCTGTTTCTATTTCGAATTTCTCTGAAGTCGAATGAGAGAAGTAATGATAGAAGAAACTGATTAAACAGAGGAAAACGAGGAAATGTACGATTGTAATCCGCTTCCACATGAGTAAGATCAAAAGTAAAATTATGTAGATAAGAAGCGGATATAGTCGAGTTGTTTTTACCGTATACGCTGTTAACACAACAGCAAAGACGTACATATAATAATAGTTTTTCATCATAACCAATTTATGTACTTTGTCTATTCACCACCATTTATTTAAATTAGTTACTTATTAAGAGTCGGGTGATCGATCGTCACGTCCGTCACAGTGATCTGGATCGTTTCTACATTCGCTTCGGCAAACAATTGAACAGCTAATTCATGATTTCGATAGTCATTTTCGTAATAAACACGTTTCACTCCAGCTTGAATAAGTTGTTTCGTACATTGTAAGCACGGATAATGCGTAACGTATAAATCAGTATCTTTCGTTGCAACACCGAACTTTGCACATTGTAATAACGCATTTGCCTCTGCATGAATCGTTCGCACACAATGGCCGTCGACCATATAACAGCCATCTTCCATACAATGGCTACTATCTGCAACACTTCCATTATAACCACTCGCAATAATTCTGTTTTCCCGGACGATAATCGCACCGACATTTAATCGTGTACACGTCCCACGCAATGAGACAACTTTTGCTTGCGCCATAAAATATTGCTCCCAAGAAATCCTTTTCATACTTACTCTCCTTTCTTCTGTGAGCATCACTGTTAAGGTATAACGATGTCGTCTCTTATATTGTCTAACGTTTTTTCGCCAATACCACTAACGTTTAACAAATCTTCCACTTGTTGAAACAGTCCATTCTCTTCCCGGTATTGAATAATCGCCTCTGCTTTTGCGGGACCGATTCCTTGCAACGTTTGTAATTCTTCGATCGATGCTTCATTCACTCGGATGCCAGTCTCATCTTTCGCACTACTCGTTACGGCTTGACCAGTAGGCATCGGTATCATGTCAGTAGTATCTTCTCCTTCTTTTGGTACGTAAATGACCATTTCATCTTCTAACTTCTGCGCCAAATTTATGTATCGTTCATCTGCGAGCTTAGTTAAGCCATCCGCCAATGAAATGACATCAATGACACGGTGATGTCGATTAACTTCGTATACGCCGGGCTTGTTCACTTCCCCTTTTATGTCGACGACAATCGTAGATCGCTCTTCTTCTTCCATTTGTTCATCATTTTCTTCTTGCTCTTCTTCGATCATCGTAAAAAATTCATGATCAGCTTCTTGAACGACTGCTTCTTTTTCTTTCGTAAACGTAAAAATACCAAAAACTATGAGTCCAATGACGACGATGATGAACACGATTGCTTTTTTTGCATATTCAATAAACATTGTTCGAACATCCTTTCCACAACGTTTGTTATGACATATTATACGAATGACGTATGATGTTGTAAAAAGGGCAAAAATTATTAATATAAGCAAAAAAAAGCGTTTTACAATTTATTTTGTTGCAACAAAGAAAATTCGCTCACTATTTTTTTCTGAAAATCGTTTTTCAGGCGAAAAGTCATTGAAAATATCAATTTTGCTAAATTGTGCAAGTTTTAATAATTGTTCATAATCTGATGCAGAAAAAGTTCGTTGTCGATGAACTTCATCGACGCGCTCATATACATTTGAGTTTTCTTTTTCATAAAAAAACGTTAAGTAATGGATCATTTCTCCATCATTTTCTGTCGCTTCACAATCCCATATGTAGACAATTTCATGACGATCTTCCGTAAACGTGTTATTTTGTAATACATTTCGCACGTAATGTATACTGTGCACATCGAAGATAAATAAACCACCAGGACATAAGCTTTCATAAACTCGTTTGAACAGTTTTGCCACTTCTTCTTTCTCCGTAATGTAGTTAATAACATCGCAAAAACTGATGAATACATCGATGTCATGAAAGCCTTCCAAATTGCGAATATCTTGCTGTACCCAACGAATTTTTTCTTGCATTTCGAGCGATTTTTGTTGGGCGATCGCTAACATCTCTACAGATAAATCGACACCTGTCATCTCATATCCTTTTTTCGCTAAACGGAGCGTCACTTCACCTGTACCGCATCCTAAATCGACGATCGATGTCGGTGTAACTTGTTCTCGTTTAAAGCAACTTTCTGAAAATGTAACCCATTTTTCATACGGTGCATCTTCCATAAATGCGTCATAAAGTGATGCAAATTGTCGGTACGTCATTATTACTCGCCTACCGATACTTCGTCTGCATCGCCCCAAAGACGTTCTATGTTGTAGTAATCACGCTCTTCTTTATGGAAAATGTGACAAATAACATCTCCGACATCGATTAAAATCCACCGCGCCTCGTTATAACCTTCCATTCGTTCAATCGTATAATTTTTTTCATGAAGTTTCTCTCGTACCGAGTGGGCGATCGCTTGAACTTGTCGTTCATTATTGCCGTGACAAATGACAAAGTAATCTGCAATCGGTGTAATTGCTTGCATATTTAAAACGACACAATTTGCTGCTTTGCGATCCTCACACGCATCGACTACATGTTTTAACAATTGTTTCGTTTCCATCTAATTAATCGAACTCCCCTTTTACAGTAAAATTATTGTACGCATAAAAAGTATCTGGATATAGTGTAACATTTTTATTCACTAAATATATAATTGAATTTCGTAACGTTCGTTGAATCGCTAGTACTAAATTCATTTCAGCTAATTCACGTACTTCTTCTACACCAGGGTGATTTCTCCCCGGTTCAATAAAATCGGCAACAAAAATAATTTGTTCTATGAGCGACATATTTGCTCGTCCTGTTGTATGGTAGTAAATCGCATTCAACACATCTTTATCTTTGACCCCGTAACGATACTTCATCATCATCGCTCCAACTGGACCATGCCATAATTCACTATTGTACGCTAACAAAGTCGGCGGTAAATCATACTTCTCAATATAGTTGCGTAATTCATCTTGCGTCATACATTTTGCATAATCGTGCAATAATGCTGCTAATTCGACTTTTTCAACAGGAGCGTCGTATCGCTTCGCTAATGTTACGGCTGTATCTGCTACACGCAATGAATGTTCAAATCGATTTTTTGTTAAAACTTGCTCGATCAATTTACGTGCTCGTTCGGTATCCATATAGCTGATGCTCCTTTATATACTGTAGCACTTTATTCGGTAGAAAATATTGTACCGGACGCTCGTTTTGAATTCGTTCTTTTATTTCCGAAGAAGATATATCGATAAGGGGTAATGACACCGTTTTAATCGGGTACGTCGTCTCTAACGTAAACCCACGACGTTCGACACCGACAAACTGAACGAGATCCATTAATATATCTACATCTTTCCAATTCGGTAAATATTCGACCATATCCGCACCGATAATAAAATAAAACGTTACATGCGGATATCGTTCAGATAAAACACGCATCGTATCAATCGTATACGATTTTCCACTTCGTTCAAATTCAATCGTATGAACACGAAAGTTTTCATTATGTTCAAGCGCTAATGAAAGCATTCGTTCACGATGTTTATTGTTCGAACTTGCTGTACCTTTATGCGGTGGCTCATTCGTCGGTAAAAACCATACTTCATCAAGTTGTAATTGAAACCGTACCTCTTCTGCAACAATGAGATGTCCAATATGTGGTGGATCGAATGTTCCACCGAGTAATCCAATCTTTTTTGTCATCGTTTACACCTTTAATCTGGTAATTCAATTTGTTTATTTTCAATTGATTCTTTATATAGAACAATATTGCGACCGATTACTTGCACGATATGCGCACCTGTTCCATCTGCTAATTGTTCGGCAACGACATGCTTATCTTCTAAACAATTTTGTAAAATAGAAACTTTAATAAGCTCACGCTTTTCTAACGCCTCACTTATTTGTTTCGTTAAATTATCAACGACCCCACTTTTTCCAACTTGAAAAATCGGGCGTAAATGATGTGCTTCTTTTCGTAAAAAACGTTTCTGTTTTCCTGTTAACATATTTGTCATCAACCTTCCAATTCTTGACGTAATTGATCCGCTAAATGTTCCATCGGTGGCTGTTTATTCGTCCATAGTTCAAATGCATATTGTGCCTGATATAAAAGCATCGTATGACCAAAATGAATTGCTGCTCCGCGCTTTTCTGCTTCTTGTAAAAACTTCGTCTTTAACGGCTGATAAACGATGTCGCTAACGATCGCTTCTTTCATAATATTTTTCAGCGAAATAATCGTATCCGTATCATGTGGTCGCATGCCAACGGAAGTCGTCTGAATGATGATTGAAAATTGTGCAAGCTCTCTTTCGGCTTCTGCTAACGTTATAACGAAATCGTTCGCCGTTATAATTTGCTTCGCTCGTTCCGTCGTTCGATTGGCGATCGTTACGTTCGTATATCCAGCACGTTTTAAACCGTTATATATACCTTTTGCAGCGCCACCAGCACCAAGAAGTAAAATAGGTGTATTCTTTTTACGTTTTATCTCAGGATAATCACTCTCTAAAGCACGGACGTAACCGATCCCGTCCGTATTATACCCTATCCACTTTCCATTTTCTGCGACGACGGTATTAACGGCACCAATCTTTTTGGCTTGTTCGTCAAGTTCATCGACGAATTCGATAATTTTTTCTTTATACGGCACAGTTACATTAAAACCGTCGAGTTCGTTAGCTCTTAATTCGGAAATACGTTCTGAAAAGTTTTGTTCCGGTGTAATTTCTTCTAAACGATAAGAGCCGTCTAATTGGGCACGACGTAAGAACTGTTCATGAATCCACGGTGACATGGAATGCGTTATTGGATAACCGATTAAAGCGAATGAATAAGTCATACTACAAACCCTCCTTAACAACGATTTAAATGAGGGAATCACGTAATGAAACGGCGATTCCTTTCGGACTGTAAACATCGACCGTCACGTTTCCATCTAATATTGTCATCCAACCGAGACCAGGAAACACGATATCTGTTTTCGGCTTACGGATCCGATACGAATGTTTTACTAGCTTTGGTAATTTTTCTAACGTTTTTTCATTCGGTGGTTTTAATAACTTTCCAATTTGCCGCTCGTAAAGTGAATCAGCATTCGCTAATTTTGTTCGATGAATTGGCATTTCATTTGCAAAGTAACAGACAAATGTCTGTTTTTCTCCTTTTACAAAATCAATACGTGCTAGTCCACCGATAAATAACGTTTGTTTATCGATTAATTGGTAATTTCGTGGTTTTATTTCATTTCGCGGTGTAATCGTTTTTAAGTCGCTTGCGGAAACGTAATGAGCCATTTGTTCGTCATTTACAATTCCTGGCGTGTCGATTAACGCCTCGTTTGAATTGAGCGGTATATGAATAAAGCCTAACGTCGTTCCCGGGTAATACGATGTCGTAATAACGTCTTTTTCACCAAGTGAACGGTTAATAAATTGATTGATAAAAGTAGATTTACCAACGTTCGTTACACCGACGACGTAAATGTCACGATTTTTTCGTAAACGTTCCACTTCGATCGCTAATTCATCTAGTTGATAAGATTTCGTTGCAGAAATTAAAAATGTAGCGAGTGGATGAATGTTTGCCTCTTTTGCCTTTCTCGCTAACCAATGAAGAACTTTTCTTTTGTTCGTCGATTTTGGTAATAAATCGATTTTATTTGCAACGAGGACGATCGGATTATTACCGACGATTCGTGGTAAGCTTTTTAATAACGTACCTTCGACATCGAAAATATCTATTAAATGAATAATTAAGCTGTCTGTTTCACTAATCGAACTAATTAATGTAAAAAAATCATCGTTGTCTAACGATATTGGGAGTTGTTTATTATAATGACGTAACTGAAAACAACGTTGGCAAAGTTCATTCCCTTTTGCAAACGCACTTTCCGGAACAAATCCGATCTCATTTTTATCTTCCGTTTGAAGTGTTGCACCACACCCTTCACATATAATGTTATTCGTCACGTTCATCCCTCCTCGTTAATTTTCCTTGTCTGTAAAATCTGTTTAGTATCATACGTTCGATCCGACGGTTAAACTTCGTTATGAGCGCATCTGATCGCACAATTGGCACAACTAATATTGTATAAAAGCCTGCACGATTTCCACCTAAAATATCCGTTAATAATTGATCACCAATGACGACAATTTCATCATGCTGGACATCTAATATTTGCTGTGCAGTTTTAAATGCTTTGCGTAATGGTTTTTTCGCCCGATATATGTAACGAATTTTTAGTGGATCACAAAAAAAAGCGACTCGTTCTTCATTATTATTGGAAAATACGATCGTTTCTATGTTCGCCTCATGCATATTGTAAAACCATTGCTTCACCTTATCTGTTGCACAAGCGACATTCCATGGTACGAGCGTATTATCTAAGTCGACTAAAATCGCTTTTTTACCGATCGATTGTAAAAACTGTGGTGTAATTTCGAATATACTTTGAACATGTTTATTTGGTAAAAATGAATGTAACAAATGCTCACCTCTATGTAACGACAAATTTATCTTGCTTCTATTATAGTATATTCTCATAAATTGTATAATGTTGTCTATTTTTCAGACATAACGAAAAGTGTTCGACAATTTTTTCCCTATGCACAGCTTGTGGATAAGTGTATACACAATGAAAAGCTTACTGATGTAAAGGGATTTCCCTTTATTCCTTAGTTACACACAAGTTATCCACAATTTTCACGCAAATTAAGCAACTTGTTCATGCTGCTGATTCGTGTTAAATTAAATAATGTAAAATATGAAGTAAAGGAGTATATTTCATGGACTGTTTGTCTGATGCTCTCTTAATCGAAGCCTATGAAAAAGCAATGGAATTAAATTTACAGGAAGATTTTATTTTAATGATCGAAGAAGAAATGAATCGACGTGGTATTCAACTTCATATGGATTAAATCACATTATTCTTTTCTTTTTAAATAATAAACTATATACTAAAACGTATACATACTTATATTATATCGATACGGAAACAACGTAGAATGGAGGAACAAGTGTTCATGCTCTTTGCAGTATTAGCCCCTTTAATAATTGCTTTTTTTATCCCATTTCTAGCAAAATCGAAAGAAAAATTACATACTGGACTGTTTACGTTATTCGTGCCATTACTCATTTTTATTTATTTTGTCCGTTTTGTTCAAATAGATTTTGAACCTGTAAAACAAGTATATAAGTGGATTCCATCGTTACATATTAATTTTGACTTCTATTTAGATGGTTTATCCCTTTTATTCGTATTGTTAATTAGTGGTATTGGAACGTTAATCGTTTTATATTCCATTTATTATTTAGAACGTTCGGAAAAATTAGGACACTTCTATGTTTACTTACTAATGTTCATGACTGCTATGTTAGGTGTTGTCCTCTCTGATAACGTTTTCGTCCTTTATACATTTTGGGAATTAACGTCTATATCTTCTTTCTTATTGATCGGTTATTGGCATATGAAAGAACGTTCTCGTTACGGTGCCCTAAAATCGATGCTCATTACGATTTTTGGTGGGTTAAGTATGCTTGGAGGTCTCATTATGCTTTCAGTTATTACAGAGACGACGAGCATCCAATTAATGATTGAGCGTGCAGATCTCGTTATAGAGAACAAATATGTTCCATTAATTTTAATACTTATTTTACTCGGTGCGTTTACGAAATCGGCTCAGTTCCCGTTTCATATTTGGTTACCAGATGCGATGGAGGCGCCGACACCTGTTAGTGCTTATTTACACTCGGCTACCATGGTAAAAGCTGGACTTTATTTAGTTGCCCGCTTTTTCCCATTATTCCATACATATGACTTGTTCGTTATTTTAGTCAGTGTATTCGGTATTATGACACTTTGTTGGGCTTCTTATATGGCTGTACGTCAAACTGATTTAAAAGCGATACTAGCATATTCGACCGTTAGCCAACTCGGGCTTATTATGGCGATGCTCGGATTCGGTACGAACGTCGCAATTTTTGCTGCAGTTTTTCACATTTTAAACCACGCTACATTTAAAGGTAGTTTATTCATGGTGGCTGGCATTATCGATGTGCAAACTGGTACACGTGATATACGCAAACTCGGCGGTTTATATACATTCCTACCGATTACTGGAACGCTCGCCTTATTCGGTTCGTTTTCGATGGCAGGTGTACCGTTACCATTTTTAAACGGATTTTATTCGAAAGAATTATTTTTCGAATCAACACTTTCGTTACAAACAGGTATATACGATTTCTTCTTAGCAATCGTTCCTTACTTAGCTATATTTGGTAGTATTTTTACGTTTGTCTACTCCATGTATTTCTTTTTCGGACTGTTCGGGAAAAAGAAGGCTCATGCTATGAATAATAAACAAACAGTGAAAGAAGCGCCATTAGGAATGTTAATTTCACCGGCAATTCTTGTCATTGGTGTGATCGTTATCGGACTTTTCCCTAACGTTTTTAACAAATCCTTTTTAACGCATGCGGCTACGAGTATCCAGCAGACAGCAGCGATCGATTCGATTCAATTTTGGCACGGTTTCTCTACGCCATTTATCATGTCGCTCGTCGTTGTAATCATTGGAGCTCTTTTAGCGTATACGAGAACTACTTGGGAAAAAGTGTACGATTATGTACCGGGAACACTCAGTTTTAATCGTTTGTACGATTATTCGATCCATGCTCTAGATTCATATAGTAGAAAAACGACGAAATTTTATATGACAGGATCTGTAAGAACGTACATGTCGATCATTTTAGGAGTACTCTTTATCGTTTCGTTCATTTTTATGTATGAAACGGATGGCTTTACGATAAGCTTTTCCGATTTATCTGACATCACAGTGTTAGAAATTGTCGTCGTCATCGCGATTATTGTCGCCGCAATTGGAACGATATTTTCAAATCACAATGTTGCCGCTATTTTAATTTTAGGAATAACAGGATATGGTGTTGCAATTTTATTCGTCTTATATCGAGCACCAGACTTAGCACTTACGCAACTTGTCATTGAAACGATTACAGTAACGTTATTTTTACTCTGTTTTTATCATTTCCCACGTTTACAAAAACGCAATGAAACGAAACGAAATATTGCAACAAATTTATTTATTTCTGTCGGATTCGGTCTTTTAATGACGATGATTGCAATCTCTGCATTAAGTAGTACGTGGTTTGACAAAATTTCCGACTACTTTATCGAAACGTCACTCCCTATCGGTGGTGGAAAGAACATCGTTAACGTTATTTTAGTTGATATGCGGGGAATTGATACATTGTTTGAAATTGCAGTATTAGGACTTGCCGGTTTAGCCGTCTTTAGCCTCATAAAACTGCGTCATGATAAGGAGGCAAAATAACGATGGAGTTTATTATATCCATTTTAGCTGGTATTTTATTTGCTGCTGGCATATATAACATTTTACAAAAACAGTTGTTACGAATTGCGATCGGTACGGGATTAATTTCCCACGCTGCTCATTTATTTATTTTAACGATGGGCAAATTAAAACGTGGACAACCTCCGATCATTCAAGAAGGAATTACACAATATACAGATCCGTTACCACATGCACTTATTTTAACGTCAATCGTAATTAGTTTCGGAGTAACGAGTGTCGTTCTCGTTCTTGCGTATCGTACGGTAAATGAAAATGCAACAGATAATATGGAACAGTTAAGGGGGAGTGAACATGAGTAACTTTGCCGTAATGCCTATAATTATCCCTCTTTTAGCGGGAATTTTAGTCGCCTTTTTTCATAAAAAACTACATATTGCTCGATTTTTGTCGAAACTATTTATCATTATAAGTTTTGCGATTACTAGTTATATGACGTATATCGTTTTTACGACAGGAAATCTCGTCTTAGAAACAGGTAGTTGGCCAGCACCGTACGGAATTATTTTCGTAGCTGATCCCCTTTCTTCCGTTTTAGTTTTAACGACTAACGTATTATCTGTAGCTTGTTTATTTATCGCACCAAAATTAGTATCCGATGAAAAAGAATCGTATTTCTTTTATACGTTTGCTTTTCTCCTTATAAGTGGTGTGTCTGGTGCATTTTTAACAGGGGACTTATTTAACTTATTCGTATTTTTTGAAGTTTTACTTATGGCATCTTACGGTTTAATCGTTTTAGGTGGAAATAAAATTCAATTACGGGAATCGCTAAAGTACGTATTAATTAACTTGTTTTCCTCTGTCGTCTTCGTTACGACTGTAGCGTTTATCTATGCTGTCGTTGGGACAGTAAATATGGCGCATATTGCAGAACGAGTCCAAGAAGTTGAACAACAAGGAATTTTAACGACGATCGCCATCGTGTTATTCTTTGTTTTTGCTACGAAAGCGGCACTCTTCCCACTTTACTATTGGATGCCTCGTTCGTACATTGTGCCGAATCCTGTCGTTTCCGCTCTATTCGGTGCATTATTAACGAAAGTAGGTATTTATTCGATCATTCGGATTTATACGCTCATCTTTAACGTAGAAGTTAGTTATACGAAACAGTTATTTTTAATTATTGCTGCACTTTCGATGATTTTTGGAGTGATCGGTGCATTATCCACGTCAAATATTAAACTTATTATCGCTTACAACGTCATCCCTTCAATCGGGTTAATTTTACTCGGTCTTGCCGCATTTAATACGGCGGGAATAAGTGGTTCGGTATATTATTTAGTACATGATATGATCATAAAAGCAGCACTCTTTTTAATCGTTGGTGTCATCGCGTACATTGCGGGAACAGCTAATTTAAAAGAAATGGGCGGTCTCATTCACCAATACCCTGCTCTCGGTTGGATATTGTTTATTTCCGCTTTTGTTTTAGCCGGAATTCCGCCTTTTAGTGGGTTTATTGGAAAACTACTATTGTTACAAGGGGCGTTCGAGGGTGAACATATTTTAAGTATCATCATTGCGTTACTGTCAAGTTTACTTATTTTATATTCTGTAATGAAAATTTTTATTCAAGGTTTTTGGGGTGAGAAAAACGAGCGAATCGAAAGAAAGCCACTTGCTGGTCACGTCGTTCCGATCGGGTTTTTAATCTTTTTCTCCATTTTTCTCGGTGTTGCAGCACAATTTGTTTATCCGTATATCGATGTAACAGCTACGTATTTATTAGATCCTGAGCTATACATAAATTCTGTATTAAAGGAGTAATGTAAGATGGCTTTTCAAATCGTCGTAAATGTCATCATCTCATTTATGTGGATGTTTTTAAGTGAAAGTTATACGTTTATAAGCTTTTTATTCGGCTACATTTTAGGTGCGTTTTTACTATTACTATTAAATCGCTTTTTTCCCGATCGTTTCTATTTAAAGCCGATTTATAAATTATTTGTTCTCGTCCTTATTTTTATTCGAGAACTTATTTTATCGAATATTGATATCGTCAAGCTCGTCTATGCGCGAAAACCGAATTTTGAACCAGGAATTTTTGCGATGCCGATTGAAGTGAAACGTAACTGGGAAATAACGCTATTAGCAAATTTAATAACGTTAACGCCTGGAACTTTATCCGTAGCTGTTTCGGATGATAATTCAAAAATTTTTATCCACGCGATGCACATTGATGATATAGAAGAATCGATTAACGATATTAAAAATACGTTTGAACGCGCTATTATGGAGGTGACGCAATGAACGAACTGTTAACAACTGTTGAGCAACTCGTTCATATTACTGCCCTTATTTGTCTTATAGGTATTGCCTTAACATTAATTTTGCTTATTTACCGTGTAATGAAAGGGCCATCGAATCCAGATCGAGCTACTGCACTCGATGTCATCGGTGTCTGTTTAATGGCAACAGCAGCACTTACAGCGATTATGTTAGTGACAACAAAGTTAAACGATGTCATCTTGCTGATCGGTATTCTATCCTTTATTGGAACGTTAGCTTTAGCAAAATATATGGAAACGGGTGTTATCATTGATCGGGACTCTGATTGATATTACGATGAACATTATCATTATTATATTGTTGCTCGTTGGAACGTTTTTCATTTTCTCTAGCGCAGTTGGCCTTATTCGCTTTCCGGGAGTTTTTACGAGGCTTCATGCAGCGACGAAAGCACCGACCCTTGGTATAATAAGCATTTTATTGGCTGCGTTCTTCTTTTTATACGGTTCACATCAGTTAGTGAGTGGAAAACTGTTATTAGCGATTTTATTCATTATGTTATCAAATCCGGTCGGTGGGCATATGTTATCACGAGCAGCTCATCGAAGCGGTATCAAACCGTATTTACGTCACCGCGAAGACGAATACGAGTTGTACGTACGAGAAAAAGAACGGGCGAAACAACAATAACATATTTTTCAATGCGAACAGGCACGTTTATCCTTTTCCATCATACGATATGTAATAGCAACTAATTGATGGAGGTGGATGCGTGTCTTCTTTTTTATCTTTTTTAACATTGTTTATGAAAGAAATGGTCCTATTCGTTTCTTACGTTAAAAACAACACTTTTCCCCACCCTTTGTCCAAAGAAGAAGAGGAAAAATATATTGCGTTAATGCAGCAAGGAAATGAATCAGCTCGCAATAAATTAATTGAACACAATTTACGACTCGTCGCACATATCGTCAAAAAATTTGAAAATACAGGAGAATATACGGAGGATTTAATTTCGATCGGTACGATCGGTTTAATTAAAGGTGTCGAAAGTTTTAAAGTTGGTCGTGGAGCTAAGTTAGCGACGTATGCTGCTCGTTGTATTGAAAACGAAATATTAATGTATTTACGCTCACTTAAAAAAACGCGCAAAGACGTCTCATTACATAGTCCAATCGGTCAAGATCAAGAAGGCAATGAAATTAGTTTACTCGATGTCATTGAAGCGGAAACGGAAAATATTATCGAACATATTCAATTAAATATGGAAATCGACAAATTAAAACGTCACTTCCACGTGCTCGATGAACGAGAATTAACTGTGCTTACGTACCGATACGGCTTAAACAATGAAAAAGAATTAACCCAAAAAGAAATCGCTAAACGATTAAATATTTCACGCAGTTACGTATCAAGAATTGAAAAACGTGCGCTTATGAAAGTATTTCGCTGTTACTTAAAAACAGAAAAAGAAAGTCAATCCTAATAATAATAAATAAAAAAGCAGTTGCTAGCATGTACGTTCATAACTAAATGATACTTTACAGTTACATTAGTAAGTTACGAACAACCGTGTTAGCGAGCTGCTTTTTTCATGTTTTTTATTAGCAAATTAAATTCATGTTATAAAGTACGAATTAATTCGGTTAACAGTTCGGTTGCATTTTGAGCAGCGACAGTTAAAAATTGATCGAAGCTAATCGGTGAATCGCTCCCTGCAATGTCCGACAAAGAGCGAACGGCTAAAAATGGAATACCGTATTGATAACATACTTGTGCAATCGCTGCTCCTTCCATTTCAACGGCTAGTACTGTCGGAAATACTTCTTTCATTTTTTCAATTACCGTTTCATCATGCATGAATGAATCTCCGGTAGCAATGAGTCCGACTTTCGTTTGTACGTTCATCTTCGTCAAAATGGATCGTGCATGTTCAATTAATGTTTCATCCGAAGTGAAAAAACGTGGTTGTTGTGGTACTTGTCCATATTCATAATCGAATGCTGTTACATCGACATCGTGATGCACTAACGCCTCTCCGATGACGACATCACCTACTTGTAACGTACAATCTATTCCTCCAGCTGAACCGATATTAATAATCGTTTTCGGATTATATTGCTCCAATAAAATAGTTGTTGCCATCGCTGCATTTACTTTACCAATGCCTGACTTTAATAAAATAATTTTTCTATCTTGTATAGAACCAACTGTAAATGTAACGTTAGCAACCGTTTTAGTTTCTTTTTCTTCCATCAGTTGTTTAAGATGTGCGATTTCTTCATCCATTGCACCAATAATCCCAATTGTCATCTCACAGCCTCCAATAGTTATCCGTTATATTCTTTTAATCGTTCGACTTTTGTAGGTTGCCAACCTTTCTCATCGACCCATGTTAAATATACACGATAAAATTCCCCTGATGATTTACTTGAAACAGTAGCCTGCACTTTCTGATGACCGTCATTTCCAACCCAATGCTCGATCATATCGTCTTCGGCAATATTCGTCACAAATGATACTGCTCGTTTAATCTCCATGCGATCTTGTGATCCATCGTTATAATTTGTCACATGTTCGCCAGTTTGTGCCGTACCGATCGGTTGCCAATCTCCACGGTAGGCGACGATCACATTATCATCTGTTGGGATAATTTCCTCCACTTCGACATCTTCATACATGTTATAATCTTCATATTCCTCGTCATCTTCTCTTGCATCGGACGTTTCGATAAAGTCATTTTCATCTTCATGTTCATCGAGTGTTTCTTGCTCTTCTGTATTGGCCACTTGTTGTTCATCATCTGTTTCATCAGGCTTTTTATGACCAAAAGCAATTAAAATGAACAGCGTTATTAAAAAAAATACTCCTAAACAACTGAAAAAAATGACATTTCGTGTTGTATTTCGACGTTTCCGTAGACGTTCCGCCCTTGAAATAGTTCGATAACGAGTCATAGCTTGGCCTCCTTTATACGCAACGAGCAGTTAAGACAAAAAAAGAAACGAGTTACTACGACTCATTTCCTTTTTGCCGTTAACGTACATCGATAATTTTTACTTTCATTTCGCCGCTAGGTGTAGGAACCATTACTTCTGTTCCTTTTTCATGACCGAGCAAACTTTTTGCAATCGGTGAATCGTTTGAAATTTTTCCTTCAAACGGATCTGCTTCTGCACTTCCAACAATCTTGTACGTTTCCTCTTCTCCATCAGGTAGTTCAACAAACGTTACTTGTTTACCTAAACTAACTATATTTTCATTACTAGTATCGTTTTCGATAATTACAGCATTACGAATCATTTTTTCTAATTGTGCAATTCTTGTTTCGACAAAAGCTTGCTCTTCCTTTGCCGAATCGTACTCAGAGTTCTCAGATAAATCACCGAAATCTCTAGCAACTTTTATACGTTCAACGACTTCTTTACGTTTTTCCGTTTTTAACGTATGTAACTCTTTTTCTAATTTTTCTTTACCCTCTTCAGTCATATAATAACTTTTTTCTTCCGTCATCATAAACACTCCTTCATTCAAATGAAAAGTTAAATAATAAGGATAAGTTCTTTATTATATACTTTCGTATTATTACAGTTTTTACTTAAACGTTTTTCATTATTTTTTAATACTGATCGTTAGTCCGTCGCCAACAGGGATAATTGACGTATGAAACGATTCGTGATGTACAACCCAGTCGTTAAACGCTCGAATTTTATCGACGAGCTGCTGTAACCGTTTTAGTTCCATCGGCGCCCCCTGCACAACATAACCTTTGAATAAGACGTTATCACAAACAATGACGCCATT
>DATGRY010000069.1:0-4305 GCA_035303165.1 Pseudogracilibacillus sp. | reverse complement strand
AACAATTGGTATTAAGTATATAGGACGTTGGTTAACCGGATCTCCTCGTTTATGGCTTAATGATTCCATTTCATCGGTAGATGAACTTAAAAATAAGAAAATTCGCTCTGCACCGAATTATAACCGTTTTTTTGATGAACTAGGAATTACGTCTGTCATGATCGACCCTTCCGAAGTATACACGTCATTACAAACGGGAGTTGTCGATGGTTTTGTCTACGGAGGATTAAGTGGGCCGCGTCAAGATGGATGGACGGATTCATCTAAATATGTATTAGATATACCGTTTTGGACACAAAATTGTGTCATTTTATTTAATGGCGATTCCTGGGATCGAATAGACGAAAAAGATCAGGAAGCGATTATTGCCGCAACTGGAGAATATGAAAGGGAAATGGTTGCGTACTATGAAGATATTTTCGAAGAAGAGCGTCAAGAATTACTCGATGATGGTGTAGAGTTCATCACGCTGTCTGAACAGGATACGGAATATTTTCTTGACTTAGCCTATGACACGGAATGGGATTATATCGCAGCGGAAGAACCAGAAATTGTTGAAGAGGTAAGACATTTGACGGAAAGTGAATAATATTTCCAAAGTTTTAATGTTATATCTAAATGAAAAAAGTTAGAGGTGAAAATAAGTTGACGGATAAAGCGATAGATAAGCAGCAGTTGTTCGATGTGACGATTATCGGTGGTGGTCCGGCAGGATTATTTACAGCATTTTATGCCGGCATGCGTGATATGACTGTTCATATTATTGATAGCTTACCAGAGTTAGGCGGTCAATTGACCGCTTTATATCCGGAAAAATATATATATGACGTCGCCGCCTTGCCTAAAATTAAGGCGGAGGATTTAGTCGTTAAATTGCTTGATCAATTAAATCAGTTTCAACCGGCCATTACGTTAGGAGAAGAAGTTCAGAAAGTAGAGCAGCATGAGGATGAGTCATTTACGTTAACGACGCATAAAGGTACGTATCGTTCAAAAACAATAATTATAACTGCCGGGAATGGAGCGTTCCAACCGAGGAAATTGCAAATTGATACAGAAGACCAATTTGCCGGTAGTAACATTCACTACTATGTGAAAGATCTGGATCACTTTAAAGATAAGGAAGTTCTATTATTTGGTGGCGGGGATTCGGCTGTCGATTGGGCGCTTATGTTAGAGCCGTTAGCGAAAAAAGTTTATATCGCACACCGCAGAGATCAGTTCCGAGCACATGAGTCAACTGTTACAACGTTAAAAGAATCGTCTGTTGAAATATTGACTCCATATGTGGCACATGAATTAGTTGGTGATAAAAAAATAGAACAAGTCGTTTTAAAGAAAACGAGAGAAGATGAATATCAAACAATCGATGTAGATGAAGTAATCGTTAACTACGGTTTCGTGTCAACTTTAGGTCCAATCAATGATTGGGGATTGGAAATAGAACGAAATAGCATCGTCGTTAACTCAAAAATGGAAACTAATATTGAAGGAATTTATGCAGTTGGTGATATAAACACGTATGAAGGAAAAGTTAAGTTAATTGCTACTGGATTCGGAGAAGCACCGATTGCGGTTAGTAATGCTAAGGTGAGAATCGATCCAAAAGCTAGATTACAATCACAACATAGTACGTCATTAATGGAAAGAAAAGAAAAAGTAAAAGCATAGTGATCAATATATAGAACAACATATGTTCAGACTAGGAGGAGAAATCAATGGCATTTGTTATCACATCACCATGTATTGGAGAGAAATCTGCAGACTGTGTAGAGGTTTGCCCTGTGGACTGTATTGAAGAAGGAGAGGACATGTACTATATCGATCCAGACTTATGTATCGATTGTGGAGCATGTGAATCAGTTTGTCCAGTGGATGCTATTTTCATAGAAGATGAACTTCCACCAGAAGAAGAGAAATATTTGGAGATTAATCGACAATTTTTTGAAAGTTAAGGCTCTTTATACGCAATGAAATAAAGGCTCATTTTGTTGAGTCTTTATTTCTCTCTACAAAACTATAGGTAGAACTTTTGTACGGTTAGCTTGAATAAATTCCTTGATGTATATTCTGCTAAAGAGGTGATGAAATGATTGAGAGGATAGAACATACGGCAATTATTGTACGAGATATGAAAGAAGCGTTGAAATTTTACTGTGACACACTAGGTTTTACAGTTCGATTACAAAGTGATGGGGGAGATAGAAAGTTAGCATTTCTATATTTAGATAAGGCTTCCCACACGGAGATTGAGCTTATCCAGGATGTAAGCGGTTCAAATACGTACCATAAAGATGGTGTAGTCAATCACATAGCTTTCGCCGTTAACAATATCGAAGAAACAATCCATTATTTGCAAAAGAAAGGTGTTTCGTTATCAACTGACGATATAAAGAAAACGGTAGATGGTGGTAAAATGATTCTTTTTTACGGACCGAATGATGAATTATTGCAATTGGTCCAAAGAAACAATTAATAGACACGTGTTAAATATATTGTACGCTTATAAGACGTTTCATTGAGTAGTAGATTGTTAATAACAATCGATTATAATTTTTCAACAGTTGTAGGATCGGAAAAATTAACGTAGATTAGTTTTTTACGTTTTTCGTCCATCGAACAAATACAAACTATGTTTGTTATTTGTTATATTTTTTACACTTTTATGCTCAACTAATGTGAGGAGGATGTTATTTTGGTTCTGCAAGCGAAGAAGAACAAGTTACTAGACGAAGTTCTTAAGGAAATTGACGAACGAAAAGGTGAGTTTAAGAAAAAAAAATACGTGCCGCAAGATATGATTAAAAAATTGAAAGAAATCGGTGTTTATCGTGCACACGCTCCCAAAAGATTCGGTGGGGATGGACTATCCCCGATGGAGTTTTTGGAATTAATTGAAACGATCTCCCGAGTAGACGGATCAACGGGATGGGTAGCAAGTTTCGGCTCAGCAGCAATTTATATTGCTGCCTTACCGATCGATACGCTAGAAAAAGTTTATGCAGATGGTCCAGATGTTGCATTTGCTGGAGGTCTCTTCCCAGTTCAGAAAGCGGAAAAAGTAGCTGGGGGTTATAACGTAGACGGAGTGTGGAAATTTGCGAGCGGTTGTAAAGGGGCCGATATTTTAGGGGTTGGAATCGGTGCAAGTGAAGATGGCAAACCATTAACGGCAGTTTTCCAACAAGGGGAAATCGAAATTATCAAAAATTGGGATGTTTTTGGCATGGTCGGAACGGGGAGCTTTGATTTGAAAGTTGACAATCAATTCGTTCCAGAAGAGTGGACGTTTGTCCGTGGTGGAGAGGCGTCTATTGATGAGCCGATCTTTCGTTATCCTACAATTGCCTATGCGGCACAAGTATTAGCAGTCGTGAATTTAGGGATTGCAAGAGCAGCTTTAGATGAAATTCGTGACATTGCAATGGCTCGAGGTGGATATACAGGAGCACCACGACTAGCTGATCGTTCCTATTTAAGAATTTCACTAGCAAAAGCAGAAGCTAATCTACGTTCTGCTCGTGCATTTTTCTATGAGGCAACGGAAAAAGCATGGGAGAAAATTTTAAAAGGGGATGAACTAACGGATGATGATAAAAGTATGTTACGCTTATCGTCTGCACAGGCTACGCGTGAAGGTGCAAGGGCGGTTCAAGAGGCATACATGCTAGCAGGGATCCCAGCAATTTATAAAGGTCATGTATTACAAGATCACTTATGTGATGCAATGGTCGTTACTCAACATGCATTTTTGAACGAAAGTATGTATGAAGGTGCTGGGAATGTTTTTGTTGATTTACCAACGATTCCGGGTTATATCTAACATGCGGTCTATTCGAACTGACTACGTCAATTTTAAGTAACAATGAAAGTAGGAAGTTATACCGCTCGTATCAATTAGAAAGGTAAATGTACAAAGAGATTTCAGTAAGGAAATTCACTTACAGAAATCTCTTTGTTTTTAAATTAGTTTGGGCGACGAAGTCGCTTCAGAAATATACGTAGCTTTCGCGGACACGGCTCCAACTTTTGTAGCTTTTCCATCGAGTCGCTACAAGGATTCTCAGCTCGTGCTCTCCAAACACATTAGATGTACTGGTGTCGGCGTTGATCACAGGGCGTGACCGCTTTTAGATAACCGGCAGGAGGGTCATTGTAAATTTCCTCTCTTCAATCGAAGCTTTAATTATAAAAGATTCCGTTAGTACTGAATGAATAAAATAGATCCTTTTCATTCAAAATATATTTTTAATAAATAGAGTAGATATTGTTTAAGTGTCTACTTTAGGGGAAGGATATCATTAT
>DATGRY010000068.1:0-6814 GCA_035303165.1 Pseudogracilibacillus sp. | reverse complement strand
AGATTACTAGTCCGAAAGTTAATCCTTTGCCATAACGACGCCGACAGGTTTTAACGTATGAACGATTTCGATCGTGCCTTTATGTGCAGCGATGACTTCTTTCAATTTACGATAAACGAACGGACTTTCGTCAGTACCTGCACCGCGCAATTCTACACCGTATCGTTTTACGGCTTCCATCATCTGTTCATGACTAATTGCACCACCACGACGTTTACGGGTTTTCCAATTCATTCGCCCAGCAGCTTTCGTTCGACTCATAATTCGTCCCGCACCGTGAATCGTACTGTAAAATGCTTCTTTACTTTTATCCGACTCGACTCCTTTTAAGATGACGGATATATCAGCCATACTTCCACCGACAAAACCTAACTGACCCGGCCAAGCAGGTGTGGCCCCTTTACGAACGACGATATACTCGGTGCCATCGTGTATTTCTTTCCAAGCGTAATTATGATGATTGTGCACTTCTGTGACAGCTTCTGCACCGAGAATATCGACTACTTGTTGTGCAACGTAATCACGCCCAGCATAAGCGTACTTGCCAGCTAACGTCATCGCACGAAAATACATATCACCTAATTCACTGTCAAGATCAAGCAATGTTGGTTTTGCATCCATCGACTCACGAGGTGCTCGATCGAAAAACTTCAGCCCTTTTGACAAGTTAAGAAAACCAGTTGCCGTTCTATGTCCAAAGCCACGGCTGCCGAAGTGATTTCCAACCCATACTTCGTCTGTTTTCGTATCGATTAAAATATCAACGTAATGATTTCCTGAACCTGTTGTACCTAACTGAGCACGGGCTGTTTCTTTTAACTCATCGTGTACATCGTTACCGAATTCTTTAAATACGTCCCAATCTGGATCATCGAATAGTTCATGATCGACGCGATGCGGATTATTTCGTCCGAAGCCGAACGGGATTTGTTTTTCTACTTCATCCATAATCGTACTGATCTGCCCTTTTATATCGTCATACACTAAATTTGTTTTGACAGCTTTATTTCCACAAGCGATATCGAAACCGACACCAGACGGTGAAATTTGACCTTCATATACGACGACGCCTCCGACAGGTTGTGAATATCCATAATGTCCATCGGCGCATAAAACACCACCAACGACATTCCCCTCTTTCAAACAATGATCGAACTGTCGTAAAGTATCTTTCTCATGGTTGCCAAAAATAACAGTCCTCAATCTTATTCCTCCTCTAGCATCTATTATACATGAATTTACAAGAACCTCTATTATTTGTGATAGTGGCTATCACTTTAAGTGATAGACCTTATTAATCTTTCTTTAAAAACAATTTATTTCCATTGCAAAATTTCCGTTTTAGGCGTATTATATAAGTAAGCTGCGATGCGCGTAATTTATTTAAGTTTAACCTCTAAATAAAAATTAGGGAGTTTTAATATTGAGAGTCAGATGTCATGCCTCGATCGAGTGGAAGACAGAAGGCTTCTCTGCGAACACCCACTTGTAAAGAGTGGTGGTTAAAACTTACTAATTTAATTACGGCATCTGTGGCTCACTTTTTTTATAAAGTGAAGGTTATCGTTTCATAAACCTGTTCTTGCCTATCGGCAAGGGCAGGTTTTTCTTCAGGAAAAATTACTTTCGCAATCATGAATGTGAAATTAGGATGTGATTTTATTGACGGATACGAAACAGAAGACATCCGAGCATCGGCCGATTGTCATTATATTACTTGCCGGTGCATTTTTAGCCATATTAAATCAAACGTTACTCATTACCGCGACACCTCATATTATGGAGGAGTTTTCGTTATCGGAAAACTTAGGACAATGGGTAACGACTATTTTTATGCTCGTTAACGGAATTATGATTCCGATTACAGCATTTTTAATGGAAACGTATACGACTCGACGTTTATTTATCGTTTCTATGTTAGTGTTCATCATCGGAACGATCATCGGGGCGATTTCTTTAAACTTTACGATGTTAATGATTGGTAGAATTGTTCAAGCAATCGGCGCCGGTGTCATCATGCCTTTAATGATGACAATTTTCATGTTAATTTATCCTGTTAATAGACGTGGATATGCGATGGGAATGGCTGGGCTCGTCATTTCATTTGCACCGGCAATTGGTCCAGCTTTATCCGGATGGTTAATCGACTTTTTACCGTGGCGTGCACTATTTTATGTAGTTCTTCCTCTCGCTATTCTCGATGTCATTTTAGCATACGTGTTCATGAAAAACATCATACCACGAACGTTTCCAAAAGTTGATTACATGTCGATCGTTTTATCAACACTCGGCTTTGGTGGACTGTTGTTCGGTTTTAGTATCGTCGGTGATTTCGGGTGGGCACATACGGGAGTTATCGTCTCTTTAATTGTAGGAGTCATTACGTTAACGTTATTTATTCTTCGGCAACTATCATTACGAGAACCGATTTTGGAATTCCGTGTCTTTAAATCAGATATGTATACGATCACACTCATTATAAGTATGGTCGTCTTTACGATGCTCATTGCAGCAGAGACAATATTACCTATTTACATGCAGTTAATGGCTGGGTTTTCCGCTTTTGAGTCGGGGCTCATGATTTTACCTGGTTCGCTTGTGATGGGATTTTTATCTCCTTTTATCGGAAAGATGTTCGATGCGATTGGCGCTCGGTTATTATTAATTGTCGGGTTGCTCATCATGACAGTAACGACGATACCATTTACATTTTTAACGTCGAAGACGTCACTAACGTATTTAACGGTCGTCTTTGCCATCCGCATGATCGGGATTGCGATGGTCATGATGCCGTCTACGACAGCGGGATTAAATGTGTTGCCACGACGGCTTATTCCACATGGCACAGCGATGACGAATACGATGCGTCAAGTGGCAGCTTCGATTGGAACAGCATTTTTAATTATGATTATGACGATCACAGCAAAAGACCCTGCCGATGGAGGGATGGAAGCACTCGTTCACGGAGTGAACATTTCCTTCTATGTTGCAACTGCTATTACGGTTGTTGCTTTATTATTATCGTTTTTTGTCAAAGATAGTAATCGATCGACAGTAGAAGAAGTGAGCTAAATAATCGTTCGATAAAGATATGTGATAAAAAGTTGACAAATAAAAAACACCTATGTATAATTGTTCATAATTAAATGTATGAGTACATATTAAAGACGTTGATGAGAGAAAGTACGATTTCATATTTACTTTTACAGAGAACTCCGGTAGCTGAGAAGGAGAAAGAAATAGAAATCTGAAAATGGTCTCAGAGTCTCGTGCTGAACGTACGTTTCGTACTAGTAGGTTCCGACGGGATTTGGTACCCGTTATCAATACCACGGTATTCAGAGCATCAAGAACGTGTTTGTCGTTCCGTGCTTGCGTACTTAGTGAGGTTATTTGTGTGAGCAAATAACGAAATAAGGTGGTAACACGTACATAACAGCCACGTCCTTATATGAGGGCGTGGCTTTTTTGATTCTAAAAAACGATTAACTATTTTACGGAGGGGTAAAAACAATGAAAAACTTTTTAGTGTTGCAAACAGATTTCGGCTTATGTGATGGTGCAGTTAGTGCAATGTATGGTGTAAGTTTATCTGTCGATCCGACGTTACAAATACACGATTTAACGCATGAAATTCCACAGTTCAACGTTTGGGAAGGTTCGTACCGACTTTATCAAACGGTACCATATTGGCCGAAAGAAACGGTGTTCGTCTCCGTCGTCGATCCAGGGGTCGGCTCTGATCGTTTAAGTATCGCTGTAAAGACGAAAGGAGGCCATTATATTATTACACCTGACAACGGTACGTTAACGCATATAAAACAACATATCGGGATTGAAGAAGTACGTTTAATTGATGAAAAAATTCATCGCTTGCCAAATTCAGACGATTCTCATACGTTCCATGGTCGTGATATATACGCTTTTACAGGTGCGCGCCTTGCAGCGAGAAAAATTCGTTTTGAAGAGATTGGAAAGATCATTTCGGAAAACGATATTGTAGAACTAATTCAACCGAAATCTAGTTGTGAGCGAGGCTATGTAAAAGGAAATATCGATATATTAGACGTTCGTTTCGGTAACGTTTGGACGAATATTGATCGTACTCTATTCTCTCGTTCTGGAATAGAATACGGTGATGCGGTAGAAGTGAGAATTTTCCACCATAATAATGAAGTATATTGTAATACGTTAACGTTCGGGAAGTCATTCGTCGATGGGAATTTAGGAGAGGCACTCGTTTATATTAATTCAGTTGGAAAGGTAGGAATTGCATTAAATCAAGGTTCTTTCGCCGAACAATACGATATTGGTACAGGAATTAATTGGCGTATTCAAGTTAAAAAGGTAGCGACACAATTGTTTTCTAACCGAAATGTCGTAAACTATTTAGAGAGCAATGTATCTCAATAGGAGGGTGTAATTTGTCGAAAGTAGCATATCCGTTAAAGGAAAAATTGTTAGAAACGTACGATGAATCTTTAAATATAGATGGAATTTGTGGGGAACGTGTTGCGAAGAGACTTCATGAAATAGCCCAAATTGGATTGACAAAAGATGGTGGTTCCAATCGTCCTGGGTTTTCTAAAGAGGAATTACAAGCGAAACAACTCGTTATGAAATGGATGGAAGAGGCCGGTTTAACGGTTGTTGTCGATGGCGCCGGAAATGTCTTCGGTCGCCTTGCTGGAAAAAATGATCATAAAAAAGCAATTATAAGTGGTTCGCACGTCGACTCCGTTCCAAATGGTGGTCATTTCGATGGCGTTTTAGGCGTTGTCGCCGCCCTTGAAGTTGCCGAAGCTTGGAAAGAAACGGGATACGTTCCGGAACGGCCGTACGAAGTTGTCATTTTTTCTGATGAAGAAGGGGCACGTTTTAATAGTGGTTTATTAGGCAGTAAAGCGGCAGTAGGTGCGGTGTCGCTCGATGAGCTACTAACCTTTACCGACTTTCAAAATGTTCCGTTTAAAGAAGTGCTTGAAAAAGTCGGTTTAGATGCGAATGAATTTGTTCGTTCGGCACGTGACTATTCAAATGATGAATTATATATTGAAGTTCATATCGAACAAGGTAAACGATTAGAGAAAAACAACTTACCTTGTGGAATCGTCTCTGGCATTGCTGGACCTTATTGGATCGAATGTACGATCACTGGGGCGGCGGGTCATGCTGGTAATACACCGATGAACGATCGGCGTGATGCACTCGTTGCGGCTAGTGAATTTATTCAAGCGATTCATCACATTCCGGAACAAATAAGTGACTCAGCCGTTGCAACAGTTGGAAAACTTGAAGTAAACCCGAACGGAATAAACATTATTCCGGGTGAAGTTCAACTTACGATCGATACACGTGACATAACCCGCTCTAACCAAGAAGCATTAGGAGCCCGTATTAAAGAAGTTGGCACAGAAATTAGTACAAAATACGGTGTCGACATCACTTTTTCCGATAAAGCAAAAGTACCTCCATTAGAAATACGTTCAGAATATATCGATGAATTGAAAGAAGTATTTCACGAGTTAAACATAGATCCGATGCTCATTCCGAGCGGTGCAGGACACGATGCGATGGTGATCGGTGAAAAAATTCCATCGTTAATGATTTTCGTTCAAAGTAAAGATGGGATTAGTCATCGACCAGATGAATGGTCCGAGTTAAACGATTGTGTACAGGCAATTCACGTATTAAAAAAATTTATTGAAAAGCGACAATAGAAATAGACGTTGTGCATCGTGCATGTTGCACAACGTTTTTATTTTGTTTTTTAAAAGTTAGTGTAAAAAGAGGAAGAGTAGAATAGGGTTTTAATTATTCACATGTACAATAGTATATAAAACTGATAGAACATGATAATAGGAAATTATATGTATTCGTTCCTATGAATCACTAAAGATTACACCATCATTTTCTAATATAATAGAATGTAAGAGATAAAAAGTAAGGGGGGAAGTGTTGTGACACGTAAAAGAAAGATTGTTTCTACTATTACATTCACGATAGCTGTATTACTTATTGTTAATATTGGAGCAAGTTTTTATTTTTATCATTTAGCGATCCAACGTGGTCCGAAAGACTTCCTCCAAGGGAATGAAGATTTAGAAGTTTCGGCTGAGGCGATGGATGAATTTTTAGACGGTGATTGGATCGATTGGACGCATGCACAACCGTTTGAAGAACTTGAGTTAACTTCTTTTGATGGGTTGTCGTTAAAAGGATATTATTTAGAGGCGCCAGAACCGACACCAAAAACGGTCGTCTTTGCACACGGCTATTTAGGTCATGCTTACGATATGGGGCTGTTCGGTCAATTTTATGCGGAACAATTAGGTTATAACGTATTTACTCCTGATTTACGTGGACACGGGAAGAGTGAGGGGAATTATTATGGATTTGGTTGGCATGACCGACTCGATTTAGTCGATTGGATTGCTCTTTTAATCGAACGTTACGGTGAAGATACGGAAATTGTGCTCCATGGATTATCAATGGGGGCGGCGGCAGTCGTGATGGCTAGTGGCGAGACTTTACCAGACAACGTAAAGGCGATCGTTGCCGACAGTCCGTATACGTCTGTATACGATCTTTTTCAATATCAAATGGAACGAATGTTTCACTTACCAGATAAGCCAATTTTACCGACGACGAGTCTCGTGACGAAAATGAAAGCTAATTATACGTTTCAAGAAGCCTCTGCTCTCGAGCAAGTGAAGAAAAACACGTTACCGATTCTATATTTTACGGGTGAAGCAGATACGTTCGTTCCGACAGAAATGACGCATGAGCTTTATGATGCGACGACGAGTGAACG
>DATGRY010000067.1:0-21042 GCA_035303165.1 Pseudogracilibacillus sp. | reverse complement strand
AGTGATACGTGGAGCTGACGAATACTAATCGATCGAGGGCTTAACTAAATGATTTAATCGTTGATTCTTCCTGTTCTTATTTAGTTTTGAGGCGTACAATGCATAAATGAATATAGAAGTCTGGTGGCTTTAGCGAAGAGGTCACACCTGTTCCCATACCGAACACAGTAGTTAAGCTCTTCAGCGCCGATGGTAGTTGAGGCTTTGCCTCTGCGAGAGTAGGACACTGCCAGGCTTAGAAAAAACCTATTTACAATTTTGTAAATAGGTTTTTTCTTTTCTTTATGTTTAGTTTGCATTTATATGTCAAAAATAGTGAATAAATAACTTTTATTCTCGTTCTATCTGTCGTATAATAGAGATATAGTCAAATATAGTCAAACTCACTACTTTCTTTAACTGTACGCAAAGGAGTTGATTCAATTGAGTATATCAGATATTATTGAACAATATTTGAAAAAGATCATTCATTCTACGGAGGAAAAGATGATCGAAATTAAACGTAGCGAAATTGCGGATCGTTTTCAATGTGTTCCTTCACAGATAAATTATGTTATTAATACTCGTTTTACTCTTGAAAAAGGATATGTCATTGAGAGTAAACGTGGCGGTGGTGGATATATTCGAATTTTTAGGATTGAACATCAAAATAATTTGGAATTATTAAATGACCTATCGAAGATGATTAATCCTAAAGTTTCGGAACAAGGCGCTATTGATGTATTAGAACGGTTAGTAGAAAAGAAAGTGATAAATGAACGTGAAATGAAATTAATCCAATCTATGGTACAACGCGAAACAATTAATTTACCGTTACCTGAACGTGATATATTACGTTCACGATTATTAACAGCGGTGTTAAATACGCTTAAATATATAAATAAGTAGGGAGAGAATATGAATGAAATGTAGCGAATGTAATAAACGCCCTGCGACAGTTCATTATACACAAATAATAAATGGGAAAAAAACGGATTTTCACGTTTGTGATGTGTGTGCAACGAACAAAGGATATATTACGCATACAGAAGAAACGTATTCTTTGCATGACTTGCTTACAGGATTATTTAATTTTGGTTCTTCAAAAATAGATTTGCAAAATGATAATTTGTTTACAGAGATAGAAGAATTACAATGTAACAAATGTCATTTAACGTTTAATGATTTTCAACGTATCGGAAAATTTGGTTGTGCTCACTGCTATACAACGTTTAAACAAAGACTTGATTCTATTTTTCGAAGAGTCCATAGTGGAAATACGAAACATTTCGGAAAAATACCGAAACGACAAGGAAAACATATTTACGTTAAAAAGGAAATTGAGCAATATCGGAAACAACTACAACAATTAATTGCCGAGGAAAAATTCGAACAAGCAGCAATTATACGCGATGAAATAAAAAAATTAGAAGCAATGGAAGAAGGTGATCATTCATGACATTAGAGCAGTTCATGAATGAGGCTCTTAGTCCTTGGATGCGCGAAATAGGCCCAGAGAATGATATTGTTTTAAGTACGCGAATTCGTCTTGCACGCAACTTCGCGAATGAAATTTTTCCAGTTATAGCGGATGAAGAGCAACAACTAAAAGTAAATAATTTTTTCTATGAAAAGTACAATAAACGTTCTTTTCGCAATTATGGTACATTCGAATTAATTGATATAAATGATTTAACTCATATTGAAAAAAGTGTTTTAGTCGAAAAACATTTAATTAGTCCATATTTAGCAAAAGCACGTGCGGGAGCAACCTTAGTATCTGAAAATGAACAAGTTTCCATCATGATTAACGAAGAAGATCATATACGCATGCAACTTTACTTTCCCGGATTTCAACTTAAAACGGCACTTGACGAAGCATTTTTACTCGACGATTGGCTTGAGGAGAAAATCGATTATGCATTTAATGAGGACATCGGATATTTAACGAGTTGTCCAACGAACGTTGGGACAGGAATGCGAGCTTCTGTCATGATCCATTTACCTGCACTCGTATTTACAAAAAAAATTAATCGAATGATTCCTGCAATAAACCAATTAGGCTTCGTCGTTCGAGGCATTTATGGCGAAGGGAGCGAAGCACTTGGTAACATTTTCCAAATATCGAACCAAATTACTTTAGGGAAGTCGGAAGCAGATATCGTGGAAGATTTACAAAGTATTATCGTAAAACTAATAGAACAAGAACGTGAAGCACGATCTCGTTTAATGGAACGATCGCAAGTACATGTAGAAAATCAAATATTCCGCTCATATGGGATTTTAAAATATAGTAGAATAATGGAATCGAAAGAAGCAACAACACGAATTTCTAACGTTAAATTAGGTATCGACCTAGGGATTATCGATAACATTTCACATACTATATTGAATGAATTAATGGTATTAATACAACCAGGGTTTTTACAACATTATGCCAATAAAGTACTAACTTCGAGCGAACGGGATGTGTTACGTGCCACACTTATTCGCGAAAGGTTAATGTTGGAAAATGGTTAAGGAGGAAACGACATTATGTTTGGAAGATTTACGGAACGAGCACAAAAGGTATTCGCACTATCACAAGAGGAAGCAGTTCGACTAGGACATCAAAACATCGGGACGGAACATATTTTACTCGGACTCGTTCGAGAAGGAAAAGGAATCGCCGGTAAGGCGTTAAAGGAGTTTGGTTTAAACGTTAGCCAAATTCAAACTGAAGTGGAAAAGTTAATTGGACGCGGCAATAAGCCATTAAAGTCGGTTCATTATACACCACGAGCAAAAAAAGTAATTGAATTATCGCAAGATGAAGCGAGGAAATTGGGACACTCTTACGTAGGAACGGAACATATTTTACTAGGATTAATCCGCGAAGGAGAGGGCGTTGCTGCTCGTGTTTTATTAAATTTAGACGTTAGCTTGAATAAAGCCCGTCAATTAGTATTGCAACTTTTAGGAAGCACGGAAGCACAGACGGGTCAACAAGGAAGAGGCGGGCAAGCATCCAACGTAAATACACCGACACTCGACTCGTTAGCCCGTGATTTAACGGCGAGTGCAAAGGATGGTAAAGTAGATCCAGTTATTGGTCGTGATCAAGAAATAGAGCGTATTATTCAAATATTAAGCCGTCGCACGAAAAACAATCCTGTTCTTATCGGTGAACCTGGTGTCGGAAAAACAGCTGTTGTTGAGGGCCTTGCACATAAAATTGTAAATAACGAAGTACCGGAAACATTACGGGATAAACGTGTGATGACGTTAGATATGGGAACAGTAGTCGCTGGAACGAAGTATCGTGGAGAATTTGAAGATCGCTTGAAAAAAGTAATGGATGAAATTCGAAATGCTGGAAATGTCATCTTGTTTATCGACGAACTACACACATTAATCGGTGCTGGTGGGGCAGAGGGAGCGATTGATGCATCGAATATCTTAAAACCATCATTGTCCCGCGGCGAGTTACAATGTGTTGGGGCAACGACGTTAGATGAATACCGTAAATATATTGAAAAAGATGCTGCGCTAGAAAGACGTTTCCAACCGATTCAAGTCGATGAGCCAACAATTGAAGAAACAGTAGAAATTTTAAAAGGATTGCGTGATCGTTATGAAGCACACCACCGTGTAACGATTACAGATGAAGCGATTCAAGCAGCAGCGGAACTTTCTAGCCGCTATATAACAGATCGGTTTTTACCAGATAAAGCGATTGACCTAATCGATGAAGCAGGATCGCGTGTTCGTTTAAAGTCATATACGATTCCGCCAAACTTAAAGGAACTTGAAGCAAAACTGGAAGAAGCACGCAAAGAAAAGGACTCTGCTGTCTTAAGTCAAGAATTTGAAAAAGCAGCGTCATTTCGCGATCAAGAACAAAAGATTCGTGAACAAGTAGAAACGGTAAAAACGAAATGGAAAGAACAACAAGGTAAAGAAAACTTAGCTGTCGAAGAAGAAGATATCGCCGTCGTCGTCTCTTCATGGACGGGAGTTCCTGTTGTAAAACTAACGAAAGATGAAAGTGAGCGTCTTTTAAATTTAGAAGAAATATTACACAATCGCATTATTGGGCAAACTGAAGCTGTTCGTGCTGTATCACAAGCGATTCGACGTGCACGAGCTGGTTTAAAAGATCCAAAACGTCCGATCGGTTCATTCATTTTCCTCGGTCCGACTGGAGTTGGAAAAACAGAGTTAGCTCGCGCTTTAGCAGAAGCGATGTTTGCGGACGAAGACGCCATGATTCGTATCGATATGTCCGAATATATGGAGAAGCATTCGACATCGCGTCTCGTCGGTTCACCTCCAGGATATGTTGGGTATGAAGAGGGTGGCCAATTAACGGAACAAGTACGAAGAAAACCATACTCTGTCGTCTTACTTGATGAAATTGAAAAAGCGCATCCAGAAGTATTCAACATTTTATTACAAGTACTTGAAGATGGACGTTTAACGGACTCAAAAGGTCGCCTCGTCGATTTTCGTAATACGGTACTGATCATGACATCAAACGTAGGGGCAAGTGCTTTACAAAGAAACCGTTATGTCGGTTTCAACTTAGGTGATACAGATCAGGAACATCAAGATATGAAATCGAAAGTGATGGAAGAACTTAAAAAGACATTCCGTCCAGAGTTCTTAAATCGAATCGATGAAACGATCGTATTCCATTCGTTAGAAAAAGAACATATGAAATATATTGTAAAATTAATGATTGAACAAGTGAAAGCTCGAGTCGAGGAACAGAATATTCACTTTGTAATCACCGATCGCGCGATTGAAAAAATTGCCGAAGAAGGCTTCGACCCAGAATATGGAGCAAGGCCGTTACGCCGATCCATTCAAAAGAATATTGAGGATATGTTATCGGAAGAACTTTTAAAAGGGACGATTAAACAGGGGCAAGAAGTGCGAATAGGTTTAAATAGTAAAGGCGAGTTTATCGTGCTGCCATAATAAAGTAAACAGTCTTTGCAAAAAGAAGCTCGCATTGTTGCGAGCTTCTCTAATTATACGAGAAAGGATGACATCGTTGTCAAAACGAAAAACAGTATACGTTTGTCAAGAGTGTGGTTATGAGTCCCTTCGTTGGATGGGGAAGTGCTCAAGCTGCAACAATTGGAATACGTTCGTTGAAGAGTTAAAACAGAAATCTACTTCAAAAAAAATGTCTGTTTCGACAAGTTCACCGACAAAACCAATGCGAGTAAGTGATATTAACTACGAAAAAGAACATCGATTATTGACAGATATGCAAGAATTAAACCGTGTATTAGGAGGAGGAATCGTACCAGGCTCACTCGTTTTGATCGGCGGTGATCCGGGAATTGGTAAATCTACATTACTATTACAAACGTCTGCGCAAATTGCGAAAAATAGTAAAGTGCTCTACGTTTCAGGGGAGGAATCGATGCAACAGACGAAGTTACGCGCAAATCGTCTTGGTGTAAAAGTGGAGGAATTATACATACTTGCTGAAACGAATTTACACAACATTTTGCATCATATCAAAGAGATCGAACCTAAATTTGTCGTTGTCGATTCGATCCAAACAATTTTTAAAGAAGAAATTACGAGTGCACCCGGAAGTGTGTCACAAGTACGTGAATGTACTATGGAATTAATGAGAGTAGCAAAAACGAATGGTATACCAATCTTTATCGTCGGTCACGTGACGAAAGAAGGTGCTATTGCAGGGCCACGTATGCTTGAACATATGGTAGATGTCGTTTTATATTTTGAGGGAGAACGTCATCATACGTATCGAATTATTCGAAGTGTAAAAAATCGTTTTGGAAGCACGAATGAACTCGGCATTTTTGAAATGAAAGAAAAAGGTTTACAAGAAGTGCTTAACCCATCGGAGTTATTTTTAGAAGAACGTTCAAGTGGTGCATCAGGATCAACTGTTGTCGCATCGATGGAAGGAACGCGTCCTGTCCTCGTGGAAGTACAAGCACTCATTTCTCCATCGAATTTTGGGAACCCGCGTCGTATGGCAACAGGAGTGGACGCTAATCGAGTATCACTCCTTATGGCTGTATTGGAAAAACGCGTAGGCTTTTTACTCCAAAATCAAGATGCTTACGTAAAAATTGCTGGTGGTGTAAAATTGGACGAGCCAGCAATTGATTTAGCTATAGCGATTAGTATTGCATCAAGCTTTCGAGATCAAGCAACCCGGTCAGAAGACATTTTTATCGGCGAAGTAGGTCTGACTGGAGAAATCCGTCGTGTATCCCGTTTAGAACAACGAATTCAGGAAGCTGAAAAGTTAGGGTTTAAACGTATTATATGTCCTAAACAGCAATTAGAACGTAAAGGTACGATCGAGGTTATTGGGGTTTCGACCGTTCATGAAGCCTTGCGCATCGGCTTACCCCAGTGAACTTGCAAAAACAGGAAATGCATTGAGTAATATTGTATAATATGTGTATAAAAGTAAAAAAATAGCTTTTCGTTCGTACTATTGCATAAGTGCAATAGTACGAAACCCTTTACATACTATAAAACTTAAAATAACGGAAAAAGTGCCGTAATTAGCTCTTATTCTTTCATGACGTTAGTATATCTATCCATATGAATGGAGCTAAATCATAGTGATGGTTCCTCCTTTTTTACTTCTCTACCCATCAATAACTAGACGCATATAAATCATTGACTTTAAAATGCTAGTGTGATAACATTTAGATTTTTGCCGAATTGACGACTGAATCCTCGCTATGCTATCATTTAAAGTGCGTACGTCTATTGCAAACTTTTACGGTTATTTTTTCATAAATAGGGTAATACTAAAAGATAAGGAGGTGTTTCATATATGTTAAGGAAAGTAGTTCATCTTTTCTTTCTTATTACTGGTGGAACGTTAGGCTTCCTCTACTTACCGCAAATTATCCGTTTTTTTAACATAACGGACAATCATTGGTTCACATCCCCATACGTCGGTCTCGTATTAGGTGCTCTTATATTTTTATTCTTAACATATTTACTAGCAGATTATATCGTCGGATTTTTAAAGTGGGTGGAAGAAGGGTTAATAAAAATACCGGTAGTCGATTTATTTTTCGGTACGGTCGGCTTAATCATCGGTTTATTCGTTGCATATCTTATTAACGTACCGTTACAAGATATCGGTTTGAAAATTGTTTCGGAAATTTTGCCTTTATTTTTAACGATTATTATCGGATATTTAGGTTTCCAAGTAGGTTTTCGGCGTAGAGAAGAAATTATGAACTTATTAATGCTTGCACGTAAAGATAAATCGAAAAAGCAAACATCAGAACAAGAGACAGATTATGGGGTTAAACCGAAAATATTAGATACGAGTGTGATCATTGACGGTCGTATTGCCGATATTTGTCAAACGAACTTTCTCGAGGGAACGATTGTCATACCACAATTTATTTTAGAAGAATTGCAACATATCGCTGATTCATCAGACGTACTGAAACGAAATCGCGGACGACGTGGGCTCGACATTTTAAATCGCATTCAGAAAGAGTTAGATATCCAAGTAGAAATTTACGAAAACGATTTTGAAGATGTACAAGAAGTAGATAGTAAACTCGTTCGCTTAGCGAAAGTAATAAACGGGATCGTCGTAACGAACGACTTCAATTTAAATAAAGTGTGTGATTTTCACGGCGTATCTGTGTTAAATATAAATGACTTAGCAAATGCAGTAAAACCGGTCGTTTTACCTGGTGAAGAGCTCGTCGTACAAGTTATTAAAGACGGAAAAGAACAGCGACAAGGGATTGCCTATTTAGATGATGGAACGATGATCGTCGTCGAAGACGGGCAAGATTATATTGGAAAAACGATTGAAGTACTAATAACGAGCGTATTACAAACTTCAGCTGGACGAATGATCTTCGCAAAGCCGAAAATACTTGAAAAAGCATTGTAAAAGTTGTATAAATAGAATGATTGTAGTAATTATTCACAAGTAATAACTCATTATTTACTGTAATAAGTGATAACAATATACTGTTATCGCTTTTTACTTGTAATTTGAAATAATGTACACTGGATACGGTCTAACTGTATAGAAAGAGGGGAACATGCATGGCAGAAAACGTACGCGTTCGTTACGCGCCGAGTCCAACAGGAGACTTGCATATTGGAAATGCTCGAACAGCATTATTTAACTATTTATTTGCAAAACATTTTGGTGGAAAGTTTATCATTCGTATCGAAGATACAGATACGAAACGAAACGTTGCTGGTGGAGAAGAAAGCCAACTTAAATATTTGAAATGGCTTGGAATTGAATGGGATGAAGGTGTAGATATCGGCGGTGAGTACGGACCGTATCGTCAAATGGAACGACTGGATATATACAAGAAATACGTTGATGATTTACTAGAAAGAGATTTAGCGTACGAATGTTTTATGACGGAAGATGAACTAGAAGCCGAACGAGAAGCACAGCGGCAACGAGGTGAAATTCCGAAATACACCGGAGCACATGCGAGTTTAACGGATGAAGAAAAAGAGGCATTTCGTAAAGAAGGACGTAAACCGAGCATTCGCATTCGCGTGCCGAAAAATAAAACGTACACGTTTAACGATATCGTTCGCGGAAACATTTCAATTGAATCAAGTGATTACGGTGATTGGGTTATCGTGAAAAAAGACGGTATACCTACTTATAACTTTGCCGTTGCAATCGACGATCATCTTATGCAAATTTCACACGTCTTACGTGGGGAAGAACATATTTCAAACACGCCGCGTCAAATGATGGTATATGACGCATTCGGCTGGGAAGCCCCACAGTTTGGACATATGACACTTATTTTAAATGAAGAACGAAAGAAACTAAGTAAACGAGATCAACATATTTTACAGTTTATCGAACAGTATGAGAAGTTAGGGTTTCTCCCAGAGGCGATGTTTAACTTTATTACACTTCTTGGCTGGTCACCAGGTGGCGAAGAAGAAATGTTTACGAGAGAACAGTTAATCGACATTTTCGATCCGAAACGTCTCTCGACATCTGCCGCTATTTTCGATGTGAAAAAACTTGAATGGATGAACGGCGAATATATTAAAAAAGAAAATGTTGAACGAGTCATCGATCTTGCTCTGCCACATTTAATCGAAGCAAAACGAATCTCTAAAGATGCGGATGAAGCGAAACTAAATTGGGTGAAAGAAATTATCGCCCTTTATCAGGAGCAATTACGTTACGGTGCAGAAATTGTCGAACTAACCGAACTATTTTTCAAAACGGAAATTGCGTACGATGAAGCGGCCGAGAAAGTGTTGCAAGAAGAACAAGTTGCCGACGTATTACAAGTGTTGACGGACAAACTCATTCATTTAGATGACTTTACAGAAGAAAACATTAAGGAACAAATTAAGCAGACACAAAAAGAAACGAAACAACGTGGGAAAAAGTTATTTATGCCGATTCGTGTAGCGACAACAGGTCAAACCCATGGACCGGAATTACCAAAAGCAATTGAACTACTCGGTAAAGAAGTAGTCATTAAGCGACTCGACCAAGTGTTAAATAAAATCGGTGCGTAAAAGTTCACATTTATTGTTTCGTGTAATATAGTAAAGATAGTACATTTCAGATAATGGAAAAACGAAGATGAGGAAAAGTAGGAAGCAGCCCTCTTCTAACAGAGAGAATCATCACCGGCTGAAAGTGATTCGAAGAGTTGCTTTTGAACATGCGCCTCTGAGTTCTGTCACACAAACGAACGGAGTATGTGACAGCGGGTTATCACCGTTACATGATCGAGTTGAGAAAATAATACATTCATTATTATTTTCTAAACAGAGTGGAACCGCGCATCGTATTAAGCGTCTCTGTGTAAGAAATTACATAGAGATGCTTTTATTTTGAAAAAAGGAGGATATACGACAATGAAAATCTTCAAGCGGATGCGGGAAGATATGGACGTTGTCTTTGAACAAGACCCAGCTGCACGGACGTATCTTGAAGTTTTTTTAACATATTCAGGACTCCATGCCATTTGGGCACATCGGATTGCACATGCATTATATAAACGAAAGCTCTATTTCATTGCGCGTGTTATTTCTCAAATGAGTCGCTTTTTCACAGGTATTGAAATACATCCAGGCGCCGTTATAGGCCGACGATTTTTCATCGACCATGGAATGGGTGTCGTCATTGGAGAGACGTGTGAAATTGGGGACAATGTGACGATCTATCAAGGTGTGACGCTTGGTGGAACTGGTCATGAAAAAGGGAAACGACATCCAACGGTAAAAGATAATGTATTAATTGCTACGGGAGCAAAAGTGTTAGGTTCGATTACGATCGGCGAGAACTCAAAAATTGGTGGCGGCTCGGTCGTTTTAAAAGATGTTCCAGCAAACTCAACAGTCGTCGGAATCCCTGGACGGGTCGTCAAACAAAACGGAAAACGGGTAAGCCAAAAATTAGATCACCATATTTTACCGGACCCGATTGCAGATCGTCTTAAGGAACTCGAAAATGAAATAAATGGGCTAAAAGAAGAATTAAAAAAAGTAAAGGATGATAGTTCTCATGTCAATCAGCATTTATAATACGATGACAAAACAGAAAGAGCAGTTTAAACCAATTGAACCGAACAAAGTAAAAATGTACGTATGCGGACCGACGGTATACAATTACATTCATATCGGGAACGCACGTCCTGCGATCGTTTTCGACACGGTTCGTCGTTATTTTGAGTATAAAGGGTATGAAGTAACGTACGTCTTAAACTTTACGGATGTCGATGATAAAATTATTCAAGCTGCAAATGAATTGAATGAGGACGTATCTGTCTTAACGAACCGATTTATCGATGCGTACATGCGTGACGTAAAAGCACTCGGTGTAAAAGAAGCGACACATCATCCACGTGTAACAGATACTATCCAAGAGATTATTGATTTTACCCAAGGACTTATCGATAAAGGATACGCGTATGAAGTTGACGGGGACGTTTACTTTAAACCTCGTAAATTTACTGATTATGGAAAGTTATCCGACCAATCGATCGATGAACTACGCGCGGGTGCGCGTATTAAAGTAGGTGAAAAGAAAGAAGACCCACTAGATTTTGCCTTATGGAAAAAAGCAAAAGACGGTGAAATTGCATGGGATTCTCCGTGGGGAAAAGGTCGCCCAGGTTGGCATATTGAATGTTCCGCTATGGCGAAAAAGTATTTAGGAGAAACGATCGACATTCACGCCGGTGGGTTAGACTTAACATTTCCACACCATGAAAATGAAATTGCTCAATCGGAAGCGTTAAATGAAAGAACGTTTGCGAACTATTGGATGCACAACGGTTATATGAATATTGATGATGAAAAAATGTCGAAATCACTCGGAAACTTTATTCTCGCGAAAGATTTAATCGAAAAATACGATCCAATGGTTTTGCGCTTCTTCATGTTAAGTGTTCATTACCGTAATCCAATTAACTTTACGGACAAATTAATTCAAGGTGCACAAAACAGTTTTGACCGTATTAAAACTGCATATATAAATTTAGAACATCGCAAACAAGTAAGCGCCGATCTCGGCACAGATAGAGAAAAATGGTTGGAACTAATAGCGAAAGCAAAGACAGAATTTGAAGCGGCGATGGATGATGACTTTAATACGGCAAATGCAATTACTGTGCTCTTCGATTTAACACGTGAAGCGAACTTATATTTAGAGGAAAATCAAACGGAAGTGGAAGTCATCGAGGCGTTTCAAAAGCAAATGAAGATGATTCTAGATGTTCTCGGTATTATATTTGAAACAGAACAATTACTCGACGATGAAATTGAAGCGCTCATCGAAGAACGTGAAACAGCTCGTAAAGAGCGTAACTTTGTTCGAGCCGATGAAATCCGTGATCAATTAAAAGAACAAAACATTATTTTAGAAGATACGCCACAAGGTGTTCGTTGGAAAAGAGGTTAACGATGCAAGTGGATGTGAAACAGTTAAATGGGCTTACATTGGCGTATGTAGGTGATGCAATTTACGAACTATATATTCGAACACACCTTATCGAAAGTGGTTACGTGAAGCCAGACGCACTTCATCAAAAAGCGATTCAATTCGTTTCTGCCAACGCACAAGCAACAATTGTTCATGCGTGGCTAAACGACAACGTACTCACAGAAGAGGAAGCATCAGTCGTTCGCAGGGGTCGAAACGCAAAGTCTATTTCGACCCCTAAAAATATCTCTATACAAACATATCGCTATGCTACAGGTTTAGAAGCGCTTTTCGGTTATCATTATTTGCACAAAAATAAAGAGCGACTAGACAAGCTCGCACAACTTGCGATAAAATCAATTGAAAATGAAGACGGGAATGATAGCGATGGCTGAAGAATTTATCTACGGTAAAAATCCAGTGTTAGAAGCATTGCAATCAGGCAGGATGGTAAAAGAAGTACTCGTCTCAAAACAGCTAAACAAACAGACAGAAAGAGAAATATTTCGTGCAGTAAAACGAGCGAAATCAGTTATGAAACACGTTCCAGTAGAACGATTGGATCGCCTCGTTAAGGGAAATCATCAAGGAATCGTTGCGGTCGTTGCATCTTATACGTACGTATCCGTACAACATCTTTTAAACGTGGCAAAGGAAAGAGATGAAAGACCTTTCCTACTCATTCTTGATGAATTGGAAGATCCACACAATTTAGGAGCCATTTTACGTACTGCCGACGCAGCCGGTGTACATGGTATTATCATTCCGAAACGACGTGCCGTCGGATTAACTGACACTGTTGCAAAAACGTCCGCTGGTGCGATCGAGCACGTTCCTGTCGCTCGCGTTACAAACATCGTTCAAACGATGAAACAGTTAAAAGAACAAGACTTATGGATCGTCGGTACCGATGGTGAAAGTACAGAAGATTACCGTCAACTTGACGGTGACATTGCGCTCGCAATCGTTATTGGTAATGAAGGACGCGGATTAAGTCGTTTGACGAAAGAAACGTGCGATTGGCTCGTACATATTCCGATGCTCGGTTCGATCACAAGCTTAAATGCCTCGGTCGCAGCAAGCATTCTAATGTATGAGGTGTTTCGCAAAAGAAATGTGTTAGGTGAATGAGAATGGATGTACTCGTTGTAGATGGATATAACATTATCGGAGATTGGGACGAGCTGAAAAAATTGAAACAACGCGATATTGGATTAGCGCGTGATCGGCTCATCGAAATATTAATTGAATATCGAGCTTATACGAAACGACGTGTCATTATCGTCTTCGACGCTTTATACGTAAAAGGAACAGAAAGCAAACAACGAATAAACGGTGTCGAAATAATTTTTACGAAAGAAAACGAAACTGCGGATGAATGTATTGAACGATTAATTAAATCATTAAAAAACGTTCGGAACCAAGTGTATGTTGCGACATCAGACTATTTAGAGCAACGGACTGTCTTTAGCCGAGGTGCATTGCGTATTTCCGCTCGTGAATTATTTATCGAAATTTCGACGATGGAAACATCTGTACGCGAACAATTAGACAATCAAATAAATCGGGAATTAACGTCAAAAATCGAGCTTAAGGAACATATTAGAGAAAAACTCGAAAAATGGCGACGCGGGGAAGTGTGAAAAAAACATCAAAAAAAGTGCTCCATTTTTACAGAATGATGTAAAAAAAAGCTGTTGACTGTTTACACTTCCTTGCTGTATACTCAACGTTAATACGATATATGTAAAATTCTAGGAAACAGGGGGCTTCATTCATGAATACGGTAGAACAACTAGAAGCAGACGCTATCTTGCACTCTTTAATTGACGAGGAAGTTTTGCAGAAAGTAAGAAACGGCTGTGAAACATCTATGGAATACTTGATGAAAAAGTATGAGGGCATCGTACTAAAGAAAGCGAATACATACTTTTTAATCGGCAGTGAGCATGATGACGTCGTGCAAGAAGGTTTTATCGGTCTTTATAAAGCTATTTGTGATTACGACCAGTCGAAACGGGCCTCATTTAGTTCATTTGCAGAATTATGTATAACACGGCAAATTATTACGTCGATTAAGTCAGCGACACGCCAAAAGCATATTCCACTAAACTCATACGTTTCACTGTACAAGCCGTTACATGATGATAGTTCCGAGCGAACGTTATTAGATACGCTCATGAGTCGCACTGAACGTGACCCACAAGATCATTTACTAAATCAAGAAAAAAGGGAACTTATTCATAACAAATTAATGAAAGCGTTAACAAAACTTGAGCGAGATGTGTTGACGTTATATTTAGAAGGCTGTTCATACATAGAAATTGCAACGAAATTAAAGAGACAGGAAAAGTCGATCGACAACGCCTTACAACGTATAAAGCGCAAAGTATCACGTTTAATGGATGCGCGTGAGTTGCTTTACGAATAATACATCATAAATGATGCATATTAGAATAATTGACAGCACTTAGAAAGAGTGCTAAATTTAGATAGGTATATTAGAACATTTTTTACGTGGAGAATGATCGTGAATAAAAAAATCACATTAGCTTGTTCTGTTTGCTTACAACGGAACTATTCAACAAATAAAAACCAATTGACTAGTCCTGATCGCTTAACAGTGAAAAAATTTTGTAAACATTGCAATAAACATACGGTTCATAAAGAAACGAAATAGAGTGAAGTTGGAGGATTATTGTAAATATGTTTAAGTTTTTGCAAGACGTTTCTCGTGAAATGCGTAAAGTAACTTGGCCAAGAGGAAAGGAACTCGTTAGCTATACGATTACAGTCGTTGCAACAGTGGCGTTCGTAGCCATTTTCTTTGCAGTGATCGATATTGGCATTACCCAAATTTTAAACTATTTACCATTTTTGAATAATTAACTTTCGTTATGGTATAATACAGGTGAATACGTACGTTTTAAAAAACCCGCGTGAAGGGTTTTTTAATATTGTCTTTTTTATTAAAAATGAACGACTTCAACGCCGCACATAATAAAAATAAAGAGTGGAGGTGCAACATGGAAGTAAACTGGTATGTCATTCATACGTATGCAGGGTATGAGAATAAAGTGAAAATGAACTTAGAAAAACGTGTTGAAACGATGGGCATGGAAGATAAAATTTTCCGCGTCATCGTTCCAGAAGAAGAACAGACAGAAATAAAAGACGGTAAAAAGAAAGTTTCGATGAAAAAGTTTTTCCCAGGATATGTTTTAGCTGAAATGATTATGACTGATGATTCGTGGTACGTTGTTCGCAATACACCTGGTGTTACAGGGTTTGTCGGTTCAAGTGGTCAAGGTACAAAGCCGACTCCACTCTTACCTGAGGAAGTTGATACACTACTAAGACGCATCGGTATGAAAGATGAAACGGTAACGGTAGATTTTGAGATTAAAGAAAATGTCAAAGTGATTGATGGTCCATTTGCCGATATGATGGGAACGATCGAACATATTGATCTTGATAAACAGAAATTAAAAGTACACGTCAACATGTTCGGCCGCGATACTCCGGTAGAATTAGAGTTTACTCAAGTAGAAAAACTGTAAGTAGAAAAAGAAACACTGTCGTAAGTGTACGATAGTCGTTTCTTTTTTTATAAAAGAAAACTGAAAGTGAATGGTTGCTTTTTAAATTAGATCATGCTAATATATTTCTGTTGTGTATAGTTGTACACATGTAAAGTGGGAGGATAAATATAAATATCCGAAAAACCACATCACGGACGATAAGGAGGTGTGTCTCGTGGCTAAAAAAGTAATTGATATTGTAAAATTACAAATCCCAGCTGGAAAAGCGAACCCAGCACCACCAGTAGGTCCAGCACTTGGACAGGCAGGAATTAATATTATGGGTTTTTGTAAAGAGTTTAATGCACAAACACAAGACCAAGCAGGAATGATTATTCCAGTTGAAATAACAGTTTTTGAAGACAGATCATTTACGTTTATTACAAAAACTCCACCAGCGGCAATTTTATTAAAAGAAGCTGCAGGAATTCAGAAAGCTTCTGGTGAGCCGAATAAAAATAAAGTAGCTACAGTAAAGCGTGACAAAGTAAGGGAAATCGCTGAAACTAAAATGCAAGACCTAAACGCTGCAGATGTAGAAGCAGCGATGCGTATGGTCGAAGGTACAGCACGCAGTATGGGAATCGTTATCGAAGACTAACGAACCTTGGCTCGTACCGTTTAGTGGGAGGTATAGCCGTTACGACCACAATTAAGGAGGATTTAACGTGAAAAAAAGAGGAAAAAAATACGAGGCGGCGCAAAAGCTCGTCGATCGTACAAAATTGTACGACATTGCTGAAGCTGTAACTGTATTAAAAGAAGCAGCATCGGCAAACTTCGATGAAACTGTAGAAGTCGCATTCCGTTTAGGTGTCGATCCGAAGAAAGCGGACGAAAATATTCGTGGCGCTGTCGTTCTACCTCATGGTACAGGAAGAACACAACGTGTACTCGTGTTCGCTAAAGGCGATAAAGTAAAAGAAGCAGAAGCGGCAGGTGCCGATTATATTGGTGATGAAGAAACAATTGAAAAAATTAACGAAGGTTGGTTCGACTTTGATGTCGTCGTAGCTACACCAGATATGATGGCAGAAGTCGGTAAACTCGGACGCGTACTCGGGCCGAAAGGGTTAATGCCAAACCCAAAAACAGGTACAGTAACATTTGAAGTACAACAAGCAGTTGAGGATATTAAGGCGGGTAAAGTAGAGTACCGTGTCGATCCATCCTCGAACGTACACGTTCCGATCGGAAAAGTGTCCTTTGATGATGAAAAACTTATCGAGAACTTTGAAGCGATCGTCGAAACGATCGTTCGTGTAAAACCACAATCGTCTAAAGGAACGTATTTACGCAACATCGTTCTAACTTCAACGATGGGACCTGGAATTAAAATTAATACAGCAAACTACAGCGTATAATGAACATTGACAAACGACGCGAGCTATGCTAATATTGTCACTGTTAAAAATGAATATGTTATACCGTAGACAGTAGGTGCATATTTGCTTAATTTCCTACCGAGGTGTTTATTACAATAATGATGAATGAATAATTGTCGTAATAGAATGCCTCCATGTCTAAATATGGAGGCTATTTTTATATTGGAAATAAACTATCATGGACGGTTAACAGGTGTAGGAGGTGGATCTATGGCAACATTAGAAGCGAAAAAGCAAGTTGTCGAAGAAATATCGGAAAAGTTTCAAGAAAGTCAAGCGACGATTTTAGTTGACTATCGTGGTTTAAACGTAGAACAAGTAACGGAACTTCGTAAACAATTACGCGAGAGCAACATTGACTATAAAGTTTACAAAAATACGTTAGCACGTCGCGCAGTTCAAGGTACAGATCTAGAACAATTAGAAGAATATTTAGTCGGTCCAACAGCAATTGCCTTTAGTAAAGAAGATGTAGTTGCCCCGGCGAAAGTGCTTCACGAATTTGCGAAAGATAATGAAGCACTCGAAATTAAAGGTGGCGTTATTGAGGGTGAAATAGCGACACTTGATCAATTAAAAGAATTATCGACATTACCGGATCATTCTGGTCTTGTTTCTATGTTACTCAGTGTTTTACAAGCGCCGATCCGTAACCTTGCTTATGCAACGAAAGCTGTTGCTGAGCAAAAAGAAGAAAACGGCGAAGGTGAAGAAGCATAACTGTTATATTCGAATATTAATTTGTAGGAGGAAAGTTCAATGACGAAAGAACAAATTATCGACGCGGTTAAAGAAATGTCCGTGTTAGAATTAAATGATTTAGTAAAAGCAATTGAGGAAGAGTTTGGCGTAACTGCAGCAGCTCCTGTAGCAGTGGCTGGTGGAGCAGCGGCAGGTGGCGATGCAGCTGCTGAACAATCAGAATTTGACGTCGTTTTAGCAGACGCAGGTGCATCTAAAATTAAAGTCGTTAAAGCTGTGCGTGATATTACAGGACTCGGCTTAAAAGACGCAAAAGATTTAGTAGACAATGCTCCAAAGCCAGTTAAAGAAGGCGTTGCAAAAGAAGAAGCAGAAGAGATTAAAGAAAAGCTAGAAGAAGCAGGTGCTTCTGTCGAATTAAAGTAAGCTATGTTGAATAAAAGCTCGTCATTTATTAGTGGCGAGCTTTTCACATACGTTCCCCATTTCAATATCTTTCCATAAAACAACGTTTGTAAGTAGGTGGCTCAAGACGATGCCTGATCATTATTACACGAAAAACCCACAATCTGAGGAAAAGCGAATGACAATTCAAGCGACATTAAACGGTCATTCGTTTACATTCCATACGAGTACAGGTGTCTTTTCCAAAAAATCAGTCGACTTTGGCACGAAAACACTTATAGAAAACTTCAAAGAACCAGAAATAGATGGAGACATCCTAGATTTAGGCTGCGGCTACGGACCGATCGGAATTGCGCTCGCACATAAGTATAGAACTAGACACATTACGATGGTCGATGTAAATGAACGCGCCATAAAGCTCGCGAAGGAAAACTGTGTTGAAAATAACGTTAAGAATGTAACGGTACTACAGAGTGATCGTTTTATACAGCTCGAAAACAAGCAATTTGCCGCAATCGTTACGAACCCACCCATTCGCGCTGGGAAAAAAGTCGTTTATGCGCTATTTGAAGAAAGTTTAGCCCATTTACTTCCGAGTGGTGAATTATGGATCGTCATTCAAAGAAAACAAGGTGCCCCATCAGCGATCTCATTTTTATCTTCCATGTTTACAGAGGTAGAAACGGTAACGAAGAAAAAAGGATATTTTATCGTTCGGGCGGTAAAGGGATAGAATTTGACTTGAAAAGTTTATTATGGTAATATATTGAAATGCAACAATGTACTTTTCCTGTCAAGAATATTTGACAAAATGTATACAATACACGTGCATTGGTCATAATGGGATAAATAATGCCATATGAACACTTTTTATGATGGAAGGTGTGAAGCGGTTTTTGTATATGTAAATAGGGAAGGTTTTTGAACGAAAACCTTTTTTTCTATTTATGTAAGGAAGTCCGTCCATGCACTTGTAGCGTAAGAGCATTTCATAAAACTAAATTTATAAAACTAAGCAAATAATAACTTAAAATCTTTCATAATACAAGTAATACATGCTCAGTTGCACTTTGAAGGAAAAATGTTTGATTTTAGGGGTGAAGTAGTTGACAAGTCAATCAGTTAAAGAGGGACGTTTTCAGGAACGCCGGAGTTATGCACGTATTAGTGAAGTATTGGATTTGCCGAATTTAATCGAAATCCAGACGAAATCGTACGAATGGTTTTTAGAAGAGGGTTTAAAAGAAATGTTTGCCGACATTTCCCCTATCGAAGACTTTGCTGGTAACTTATCGTTAGAATTTATCGATTATAATTTAGGTGATCCGAAGTATCCAGTCGAAGAATCGAAAGAAAGGGACGTCACATATAGCGCCCCTTTACGCGTGAAAGTACGCTTAATTAATAACCAGACGGGTGAAGTGAAAGAACAAGAAGTGTTCATGGGAGATTTCCCTCTCATGACAGAGACAGGAACATTCATTATTAACGGAGCCGAACGAGTCATCGTCTCCCAACTCGTGCGTTCACCAAGTGTGTATTACAACGATAAAGTCGATAAAAATGGTAAACGAGGATTGACTGCAACCGTCATTCCAAACCGCGGTGCATGGTTAGAATTTGAAACGGATGCAAGGGATGTCGTCTATGTTCGTATTGACAGAACACGTAAACTTCCTATTACCGTTTTGTTACGTGCGCTCGGAATTAGTTCAGACCAGGAGATTATTGAATTAATTGGCGATAATGACTATTTACGTAACACACTAGAGAAAGATAATGTTGAAACAACAGAAAAAGCATTATTAGAAATATATGAACGTCTCCGACCAGGAGAGCCACCGACGGTAGAAAATGCAAAAAGCCTACTTGTATCTCGCTTTTTCGACCCGAAACGATACGACTTAGCTCACGTCGGTCGCTATAAAATTAATAAAAAATTAAGTATTAAAAACCGCCTTTTTAATCAGACGTTAGCAGAGACACTCGTCGATGAAGAAACGGGTGAAGTGTTGGCGGAAAAAGGCGACAAAATTGATCGAAAACTACTGAATAAATTAATCCCGTATTTAGAACGAGATGAACATAAATTAGGTGCAGAAGAAATCGATTTACACGGCGGGATAGAAGATAAAGAAATAACGATACAATCCATTAAAATTTTCGATCCGACAGACTCAGAAGGCGAACGAATTTTACACGTTACTGGTAATGCAGATGTCCATAACGACACGAAACATATAACGCAAGCTGACATTTTAGCATCAATCAGTTACTTCTTTAACTTACTCTACACAGTCGGTGACACGGACGATATCGATCATTTAGGCAATCGACGTCTTCGCTCTGTAGGAGAATTGTTACAAAACCAATTCCGCATCGGTTTATCACGAATGGAACGTGTTGTTCGTGAGCGGATGTCGATTCAAGATACATCGAGCATTACACCACAGCAACTCATTAATATTCGCCCAGTAATTGCGTCAATTAAAGAGTTCTTTGGAAGCTCCCAATTGTCACAATTTATGGATCAAACGAACCCATTGGCAGAACTAACGCATAAACGCCGATTATCTGCTCTCGGACCAGGCGGACTAACTCGTGAACGAGCGGGAATGGAAGTGCGTGACGTACACTATTCTCACTACGGAAGAATGTGTCCGATTGAAACGCCAGAAGGGCCGAACATCGGCCTGATTAACTCTTTATCGACATTCGCTCGTGTAAATAAGTACGGCTTTATCGAGACACCGTACCGTCGGGTTGATGCTGAAAAAGGGATCGTTACAGCTGAAATTGATTTCTTAACAGCGGACGAAGAAGACAACTATGTCGTTGCACAAGCAAACGCAAGATTAGATGAAAACGGTGCTTTCGTAGATGAAGAAGTAATCGCCCGTTTTCGTGGTGAAAACACCATTGTCTCCCGTGACCAAATAGATTATATGGACGTTTCACCGAAGCAAGTCGTTTCCGCAGCGACCGCTTGTATTCCATTTTTAGAAAATGACGACTCAAACCGTGCATTAATGGG
>DATGRY010000066.1:0-16131 GCA_035303165.1 Pseudogracilibacillus sp. | reverse complement strand
CACCGAATTGGATCGTATCTTTCGGATTGTCTACTGCAACGAAAACAACGATTTGTGGATCATCTGCTGGTGCAAAACCAATAAATGAAACGATATGGTTATCTTTCAAATATGTTCCGTCTTCACCAACTTTTTGGGCGGTACCAGTTTTTCCACCGACACGGTATCCGTCGATATATGCTGGGCGTCCCGTTCCTTTTGCGACGACGCTTTCTAATGCGTAGCGCACTTCTTTCGATGTATCAGAAGAGATAACTTGTCGTTTTACTTTTGGTTCTCTTTTTTCTACCGTTTCCCCTGTTACAGGATCGATCCACTCAGCAGCGATAAACGGTTCGAATAAATACCCACCATTTACTGCAGCAGCAACGGCCATCACTTGTTGAATTGGCGTTACCGACACCCCTTGCCCGAAAGATGTTGTCGCTAATTCAACTGGCCCAATTTGTTCACGATCAAACAATATTCCGGTACCTTCTCCCGCGAGGTCAATGCCAGTTTTTGTCCCAAAACCAAACTGTTCGATATAACGAAACAGTTTTTCATCACCTAGTAACGTGCCAATTTGGACAAAACCAGGGTTACAAGAGTTTTCAACGACTTCGAGCATCGATTGTGTGCCATGTCCACCGGCTTTCCAACAACGAAGTCGCGCTCCCCCGACAGTAACATGTCCTTTATCGTGGAACGTATCTTCTTGTAAATCGATCATTTTTTCTTCTAATGCCGCAGCTAACGTAATAATTTTAAATGTCGAACCAGGTTCAAACGTACTCCAAATCGGTAAATTACGATCAAACACTTGAGCATCTACCGCTTTATAATTTTCCGGATGAAAGGTCGGTCGGGCAGCCATCGCCAACACTCCACCTGTTTTCGGATCGACCGCGATAGCGAGCGCTCCATCAGGATTATATTCAAGGTCGATTAAATCGAGTTCCCGTTCGATAATCGATTGCACGCGTAAATCGATCGTCGTCTTTAAGTGTAACCCATCTTCAGGTGGACGGTAAACGTTCGCTTTGTAACTAATTTGTTTACCTTTTGCATCGGAATAGTACGATAAGCTACCTGTTTTCCCTTGTAGTTTTTCATCATACATTAGTTCTAGCCCCATAAGACCTTGATTATCAATTCCAGTAAACCCAAGCACGTGAGCTAAGTAATGTTCATGAGGATAATAACGCTTGGAGTCTTTTGCCAAATATACTCCTTCAAGTCGTAAGGATGCGAGTTGTTTTTCTTGTTCTTCTGATATTTTCCGACCCTCCGGATGGATACGAACGATCGACGTATTTTGCTCAACATATTCGAGTGCTTTCTCTTCTGACATGTGTAAAATGGAAGCTAAACTTTCTGCAACGTGACGTTTATCTGTTATTTGCCGTGGAATAAGTATGACAGTTGGTGCCGTCACATTTTTCGTTAATTGTTCACCATTAATATCGAGAATATTACCTCGTTCCGCTTCAAAAGGAATATCACGTAACCACGACTCAGTCGCTTTTTCTGAAATGTCATCCCCATAGACAAACTGCACGATGCCGAGTCTGATAAATATGGCAGTGACGACGAAGAAAAAAAGGAGTGAGCAAAGAATGATACGTTTTTTCATAAAAAAGGTAGATACATACTTCATCAAAACAACCTCCATTTGATTTCGTCTGTATCTACACTATATGTCATATGCATGTAATTAGAACGAGCTGTCGACGTGGAACGAAAACTTATTTTTTCTCTTTCTTTTTATTTAATGAACTTTCAAGTTCAACAGTAAGTTTTGCATCCTCTTTAATCGTTTTTCCCTTTTCAATTGACTGTTTCACAACGTAACCGCTGCCGGTAGTTTCGACGCGAATGTTTACTAAATGGGCAAAAGCTAAAACGTCTTGCTTAGACCAATCTGTCATGTCTGGCATCGTCAGGTTATCTGTAATTAAAAGTACGTGTTTGTTCGGATAAATAACATCTCCATCCAACACATTCGTTGCAACGATCTTTTTTCCTTTTCCTACTACCGTGTAACGTAAACCTATATCTTTCATTTTCTTTTCAGCTGTAGCTACATCCATATGTTCAACCGAGGGCATCGTTACAGTTTTTAATTCTCCTGTTTTCGCCTCTTTATCCGGTTCAATATTTAAATAATGAAGACCATTTTCCATGACATTGTTAAAAATGAATGAAACCGGTACAGAGCCAGATTCATTTTCTTTTAATTTCGGACGTGTAATAGATACGTGCATAATTAATTGAGGATCATCTTTTGGAGCCATTCCCAAAAATGAAAAAATATTATTGTTCTCCCCGGCTAAATATCCATTGCCGGCCGAGTCGGGTATTTGTGCCGTACCTGTTTTACCTGCTACTGTATAAGATTGTAAACGGTACGGTTTTCCTGTTCCATCATCTGAATTTACAACAGATTCAAGTAAATCTAGCATTTGTTCTGCAGTATCCTCACTTATAGGCTCTCCAACATACGTCGGTTCATTTTCAAACATAATTTCATCACTGTTCGGATCGACAATTTTATCGATGACATACGGTTTTATCATTTTTCCACCGTTAGCAATAGCGGACGCAGCTTTTACTTGTTGTAAAGGAGTCATCGTACTTCCTTGCCCAAAGGATGTACGGATCTTTTCTGAAGGCCAATTGTATAATATTTTCCCAGCTACTTCATTCGGTAAGTCAACTTCCGTTATTTGATCTAAGTGAAATCGCTCCAAATATTCTAAAAAGGTTTCTGTGCCCATTTTCTCCCAAACTAGTTTCGAAGCAGCAACGTTGGAAGAACGTCGGAATCCTTCATCGTAAGAGATTGCACCCCAACCAGTTTTGTTATGATCATGTATTGGTTCAATTTTTTCATTGACGACATATTTTCCAGAGTTGAATAGTTCCGATCCATTATAGACTCCTGAGTCAATTGCAGCCGCCCACGTAAAAATTTTCGACGTTGAACCAGGTTCAAACGGTGTAGAAATGACATCGTTGTACCAATTTTCTACATCGTTTGGCTCGTTTGGATTAAAGCTAGGACGGTTTCCAATTGCTACAATTTCACCTGTTTTCGGGTTCATGACGACAGCTGTAATTCGTTCCGGTTCATATTGTTCATCCACTTCAGATAAAACATCTTCAAGTACGGTTTGAATTTTTTGATCAATCGTTAAGTAAATATCATGACCATTTTCCGGATCTTGTACGACATCTCTTGATTGCAACAGCTTTTTGTCATATTTATCCCGTTCATATTGAATAAATCCATCTTCGCCAGTAAGCAGTTTATTTTTTTCCCGTTCAATACCGATTACCCCTTCTAACAGTCCGTTATCTTCAGATTGCTGAGCAAATCCGATCACATGAGAGGCAAAAACACCGTTTGGATAATAACGCGTCGCTTCTTCGGCAAAATGTATTCCTGGAATTTGTAACGCCTTAATATCTTCCATTTGTTGTTGTGTTAAGTTTTTACCGGCCTTACCAAATTCCACTTGAAATCGACCTGCTTTTTGGCCATTTTTAATAATTTGGATAATTTCCTTTTCGTCGATCGCTAAATGAGGGGATAATTTTTTCGCTACATCTTCTGGATCAACGACGTGAAGAGGACTAGGTTTGTTGCTTGAATATTCGGCATCAAGAATAGCATATAATCGGTAAGCTGGTTGATTATATGCTAATAACATACCTGATTTATCATAGACGATTCCTCTTTCTGCTTTGATAGGAATCGACGTTTCACGTTTTGCATCTGCCCATTCCGTTAAGGAGACATCTTGAACTTCGCCAGTAACTTGTATGTACATGTAGCGACCAGCTAAAAAAAGAAATAAGAAAGCAAAGGCGAACATAAGGAAGTTAATAATGAAGTTTGTTTGTTTTTTTCTTTTCATCGTGCACTCATCCTGACAAAGTTATCGTGACTGTTTTCTCGCTTGTAACACTTTCGTATCTTGAATTTTCAACCCGTGTTCCTTTGCAATTTTCGTAATTCGATCCGGTTTGCTTAATTCGCGAACTTCGTAATCTAAACTTTTGTTTTCTACTACTTGTTGTTCGACAGAGTGTTGGAGCGATTGCACTTCACGATTAATTTGATCAAGTTTAGAGGAATAAGACACTAGGTAGCAACAAAAGATGATTAATAAAAATGCGGCAAAACTGTAGATGACTTTCTCTCCTTTTGTCAACCAACCTTTCCGCTTTACACGAACGACGACTTTACTCTCTTTTCTCTCAGGTTGTACGTACTCTTGTTGCCAACTTCTCACACGGTTTGTATTCATCTCTTTTGTCTCTCCCCTTGTAATACATATTGCTCGTCCCAATGATCGACTTTTTCGACAACACGCAACTTCGCAGATCGAGCACGTCGATTCTCTTTTATTTCAGCTTCAGACGGAACAACCGGCTTACGTGTTATTCGTTTAAATGGTGCTCGTAATTCTTCCGGTAAAATTGGTAAATCTTTCGGTACTTGTTTCGGTGTGCTCCACGCTTGAAAAGCGCGTTTACATATACGGTCTTCTAATGAATGAAACGTAATGACAACGATACGACCACCGATATTAAGTACTTCTGCTGCTTGGTGCAATGCATCGTTAAAACTATTCAATTCATCATTTACAGCAATACGTATCGCTTGAAAAACTCTTTTAGCAGGGTGTCCGCCTCGTCTCCGAGCCGGCGCTGGAATCCCTTCTTTTATCATGTCGACGAGCTCGTACGTCGTTTCGATCGGCTTTACCTTTCGATTACGTTCAATTGCCCGGGCAATTTGTTTTGCGAATCGTTCTTCGCCGTATGCTTGAAATATTTTTACTAACTCGTGAAACTCCCAATTGTTAACGATGTCATAAGCTGTAAGGGATTGCCTTTGATCCATCCGCATATCTAATGGTGCGTCGTGACGGTAACTAAAGCCCCGTTCTCCTTCATCTAGCTGTGGAGAACTGACACCTAAATCAAACAAAATGCCGTCGACAGTAGTTATGTTATGGCGTGCTAATTCGTCTTTTAAAAGGCGAAAGTTAGCATGAATGAGTGTTGTTTTTTCTTGTGGCATCATTTGTCTCGCCGCTTCAATCGCTTCATGATCTTGATCAAAGCAAATGACTTTTCCATCTGTCACACGTTCAGCAATCGCCATCGCATGTCCGGCACGTCCGAGGGTGCAATCAACATATGTACCATGCGGATGAATATGTAAGAGATCGATCGTCTCTTTTTTTAATACACTTTCATGTTCGTTTTTCATCGCTCGTACCTACTTTTTTAAATGTCGAAGTCTAATAAGTCTTCCGCAATTTCTTCAAACGAATCTTCCGATTCGATAAAATACTGTTCCCAAATTTCCTTCGCCCATACTTCTACACGATTAGATACTCCGATAACGATACATTCTTTTTCCAACTTTGAAAACGTTCGTAACGGTTGTGGAATGTTTATTCTTCCTTGTTTATCTACCGTACATTCAACGGCGCCGGAAAAGAAAAAACGTGTAAAACTACGAGCAGCTTTTTTCGTCAGTGGTAGTTTTTTCAATTTTTCTTCAACAACCTTCCACTCTTCCAACGGATAGGCGAATAAACAGTTATCAAGTCCACGCGTTAAGACAAAGCTCTCCCCGAGCCCCTCACGGAACTTGGCAGGGACTATCATTCTACCTTTTTCATCTATGTTATGCTGATATTCTCCCATAAACATAATTATTCACCACTTCCGTGCCACTATTCTACCACACTCCCCCACAATCCTCCACTTCTTTTTTGAAAATAATTATCATTTTTTTAAAAATAGTATTTATAGCCCATTTTGCGCATAAAAAACTCCTCCGAAAAGAAAGATATATTCGGAGGAGAATAAATAATTGTGTTGATTTAGGAAAAATAAACTACATGATGGTGGTCTTCATGCGATATAAAAGGCGCATTTGTGCACATCGTTGAAAATGTCTTTAAACCGTATTCATTTAGGAATGGTAGTGGGTTCCAAATCCTCTCTTGCAAGCCACCAAACGGTTTTAACGTATTTTCAATTTCTTGAAACTGCATAAGGACGACATCATGTTTTTCTTCTACTTTTTGCACCATTTTACGTTCAAAGTCCGTTAACGCCCCTTCAATATACGTTAAATTCCGTTCTGATTGCTGGTATAAATCATCGCTAATTGACCTAGCCATTTGTCGGATCGGTTCATGCAACATAGCGATATTTTCTTTTACTTCTTGGAACAAACGGTCTATAGGTGGCGATGTAGAGCTTAATAACCAGTTCGTTTTAAACGTAGCAAACGGATTTCCTAATACTTCCGCTTCATCGATCGCTCGTTGTTGTAACAGTTTTCCAACTCGATCTGTTACCCACGTATACGACATCCGTGAAATAATAAGAGGCATTGTAAACGATGGATCAACTGCTCGAAAACAATTTTTTAACGTCGCCCAATAATGAATTTCTGCATCTCCACCGATAAATGCAAGTGTCGGAAAGAGAAGTTCTTGCATAATCGGGCGAGTAACGACATTATTGCTTAACTTTTCCGGTTGTTCTCGTGCGATCCTTTTTATTTCTTCTGTCGTAAAAACAACTTCATCATGCTTCCCTACCCATTTCGCCCCGTCACGTTTTAATAGTATGCGTTCGCGTCCATCGTAATAAAATAAATGTGTATCATCTCTTTCGACTTCAATCGGTTCAGCAAATCCTTGGCGCTTCATTTTCTCTACCGTTTCGAATACAGAAGAAGCAATGTTTTCCTGTGCATCGATTAATTTAATAAAGTAATCACTTTCTATTTTTCGCACGTTTTCATGTGCTGAATCAAACAAGACGACACCATCGTTTGGAAACAGTGCGAAAATTAACTTTGCGAAGAAGTCGACGTACGTTTCCGCTTCGTGTAGACAACGATTAATCGTCTCAAAAACTTCTTTCGTATGTTCCGTCTCCGGTAAATGTAAAAATGAAGTACGTACCCATTCACTTACTGCTCGTTTATCAAGTTTAATAAATGAAATCGGCTTTTTCTCGTATACTTGTTGTGCAACAGTATGTTTTTCTAATGTACCTTTTCGATCGATAAATATATGATTTATTTCCGCAAAATCGTGATCTTCACCAGCGATCCAAAAAACGGGTACGACTGGTACGCCTAATCGTTTCTCCTGCTCTCGTGCATACGTCAAAATAGAAATTACTTTATGGATCGAATATAGCGGACCCGTTAACAGACCTGCTTGTTGGCCACCGATGACGACGACACTTTCATCGTCTTTCAGTCGCTCAATTTGAGAGATTGTTTCTTTCGGTGCTCCCCATGCTTCATTCATCTCTTTTAATATACGTACTAAAGGAGCACGTTTAAATACGCGCTGTTTCACATCTTGTAATCGTCTCTTTTCTTCACCGAAGGGGGCAAAGTCAAAATAAGATCGTGCCCGCTCTTCATTTTGACGATATTCTTGGACAAATTTATTTGCCGCTTTTATTGTAACTGGCTCAATTCGCATTTCGGATCGCAAACTCCTTTACCTCATCATCCTGTAAGTATTGTACAGAAAAAACGACTACTTTTCATGCAATCTGTTTGCTTACCAGTTTTTTGTTAAAAGCAATTCAATTATTTCGAAAGAAATTAATATAATATAAAGTAAGCTAAAAAGTAAAAAACAAATACGCGTAACGAGTTTCAACCCTTTTTTTAAGATGACTTCCGTATTCTTTTTCCATTGCACGATTAAATGAATCGATAATAGTAATAAAATACCGACGATGAAAAAGCCAAGTGTCGCTACTTCGATATGTTTCTCTAATAGTAAACTTACTGCAACGACGTATAAGAACGCACTCCATTGTGTAGAAAAGTGAATCGCTTTCCATGGATGGTGACTAATCCACTTCATAATATAATAAAGGATGGCCGTCGAAAAAAACGGTATCATAATGATAATTCGAATAATGTCATTGTCAATATACTCACGAATCATAGCGATCCCTTTCTTCTTCTAACGCTAAAATACTTTCGTATACGAACGATGTATATGGTAAGTTACGCCCCTTTGCATGACGTAAAAGATAACCACTAATGGCGTCTATTTCTGTTTTTCGATTCGCTAAAATATCTGAACGCATCGATGATGTGTTATTCGCTGTCGTTTGCACAGTCTGTTTTACACGTTCCCATTCGGTCGTACTATCAAGTTGTAAACTTTGTGCAGCTTCATTGCATAATTGTCTCGCTAAATGGCATAAATGTTCATTCGCTATAACCTTTCCATTATCAACGTTAAATATCGCTGTTAATGGGTTTATAACTGCATTTACGATTAGTTTTTGAGCTAACATCGTCTGCCAGCACATCTCCGCTTTAAATGGGAAATGTTTTTTCGTAAACGTCATGATAAATTCATCTAATTGTTCTTTTGTTGCTTGAAACGGTGCAATACGAATTTTCCCTTTGCCAAGAAAATGTACGACATGATCATCAATCCGTTTGGCGCCGTGTTCGATTACGCCGACGAATATCTGTTGTTGCAATGATGAAATACTTTCTACATGCCCCATCCCATTTTGTAAAAAAATAAGTTGAACGCGTTCATCAAGCAGTTTTAACTTAGGTAGTAATCGGTCTAATTGTGTCTGTTTCACACAAACGAATACGTAGTCTGCATTTTTCAATGTAGAAATATGTTGAACGGTGAAACCGCTTATTTGCGTACGATTATCGTGATCATAAAGTAAAAGGCCGTTTTCTTTGATCGCGTCTTCCTGTTCTTGACGTCTCACATAAAGTGTTACGTTAAAATGGTCTACTAATTGACTTGCAAGAAGTAAACCAGTTGCACCGCCACCAATAATTGCGACTTCCATTATTCCACCTCGCGATTTCGTTGAATAGTTCCGTATATATGTACAGTTAAATTGTATCGATTATAAAACGAGTAATATAATAATAACATATTTCGACAAAATAAAGGCATTCGTTTCAATCAAAATGTATTTATATTATAATGAGAGGTGTGTAGGGGGAATGAATGAAAAGAGAAAGGAGCGCGATGAATATGTCGGATGTCAAAGTTGAGTCGTTATTAATTAACTATAAAACGTTAGAAGATTTTAAACAGTTCCAAGCGTATGGCCATCAGGAACTGTCCATGCTAGAAGATTTACAAAATAATATCGTTGAAAATAATAGTAAATCACCTTTTTACGGAATTTATTATGGTAATCGTTTAGTCGCTCGAATGAGCTTGTACGAACGATCCAAAAAATTCGATCACTATTTTAACCCACCACAAGACTATTTAGTGTTGTTTAAACTAGAAGTTCTACCAGATTATCGCAAGCACGGCTATGGAAAAATGCTCGTTGACTATGCGAAAAGTTTTAATTTACCGATAAAAACGAATCCGTTCATCAATTCGCACGGTTTTTGGGAGAAAATGGGGTTCGAGCGGGCTTCCTACAATATCGAACGCGATTTAGGAGAAAACCCGTTCATTTGGATGCCGCCAGGTGTAAAAGAAGCGATCCGCCCCATTCAATTAAATGATGAAACGTACATGTCAGACGGTAAACAATAGTAAATTACGATAAAAAATGAACATTAATCGATATTAATGTTCATTTTTTATCCAATCCCACAACTTATTCATCTCTTTCCAAGCTTGTTCATATCGTTTTATGCGCTTTTTTAATTGTTCATTCTCGATCAACAGTTGTTCATACGATATATCATCACTACGTTTACCACCTTCGTAAGAGGCGACACGTTGCTTCATTCGTTCGAGTGTTGAAATCGCCGTTTCTAGCGCATCTTTATCGTTAGAATACGTCGTTTTTACCGTCTGTACGTAATCTTTTTTACGCGCAGCTTTCGCTTCCTCAATTTCTTTCTCTTTCTTTTTACGAATCGTAGCATTCCAGCGAAATCCACAAGCAGCAGCTGTTCGCGACAACGCTTCACCCGCCCGTTTAAACGCTTCCAACTGAGTTTTACCATTACGAATGTATGTAAGTACAATTTTCGTTAAGAGCGCATCTTCTTCGTCTGTCCATGCATCTTGTCGATATTTACGCATCAGCATCCCACCTCATCTTATTCTATCAACAATATATGCAACAGAATGTCGTGATAGAATAAGCGAAGTAAAATTATTTACGATCAATTTTCTTTTTTATAAAACTGCTGTAATGCCTTTTTGTGTTCAGTCGAACCCCACAAACTAGCACAACGCCCAGATTCTTTTTCCATTTTCTCTAGCAATGTCGGTACAGATAATGATTCGATATATTGGCTCTTTAAATGGCGAAATTGTTCAATCGATTTTCGCGTATAATCTTTTAGTTGACGCATTTCTTCCCATTCGTCCTGACGGACGACGACATGAATCCATCCTTTGTCCGCTAACGTTTTCGCATCGTATATCGAACCGGCCGTAAGCCAATGGTAAGCAAAAGATGGGTGAACTTTTTCATATAAAATGGCACCGCCACCCCAACCAGGTAAAATTCCTAAATTACTTTGAATGAATCCGAATTGTGTCGACTCTTTCGCAATCCGAATATCACATGCCGTCGCTAATTCACACCCTCCACCGTATGCATTTCCTTGCAACAGGCAAATTGTCAATGCAGGAAACGTTACTAGTTGCATGAGGACTTGTTTCATCTCATGCAAAACGTTATATGCTTCCGTTTCGTCTAACTCCGTGTGATAATCGTTTAAATCACCTCCTGCACAAAATGTAGTATTACCACTGCTTTGTAATACGAGAAATTTCAGTGGCTCGTCTTTAATCGCATCGAGTATTTTGTACATTTGTTGTGCCATAGGAGGCGATATAGCATTATGCTTTTTTGCACGATTTATCGTTAATATACCATAATGATCCTTTTGTTCGTAAACGATTAACGGTTCTTGTTGCACTTTCTTTTCACCTCTTTACTATTTCCTTAAGAGAAAAACTACTTTATTTATAATGTATAATAGAAAAAAACAGACCACTATAATAGTGATCTGCTTAAGCATCCACAACTTCTTTTCCATCGTAATGTCCGCAAGATTTACATACGTAATGAGGTTTCGTTAATTCACCACAATTTGAACATTCGATTAAGTTCGGTACGTGTAATTTTTTATGAGTGCGACGTTGTCTTGTCACTTTTTTTGACGTTCTACGCTTAGGTACTGCCATGTCCGTACACCTCCTTTAAAAAAGGACATTTCCTTTTATTCATCCTGTTTCTTTTTATCTAATAAAACTTGTAATTTTGCTAAACGTGGATCAATTTTTTTCTCTTCTTGCTTACGACGCTCATCTTCTTCATAAAAATCCCAACCATCGCCACCTTCGATCTCTGCATCATCAGAAAAAACACGATACGGTGTTTCCAATACGATCGACTGTATAATATAAGGCGTTAAATCAATCGTATCATCTGTAAGTTGATGCACTTCATCTTCCTCTTCTTCTTCTGTCAAAGATTGTTTTGTCGTAAACACTTCCGTTGCCTCTATGGAAAATGAATAAGGGACATCAACGAGCGTTCGTGCACAAGGTAAAATCATCTTTCCTTGAATCGTATATGAAAAAATAAACTCATCTTGATCAACGGTACAGAAACCGTCGACTTCTACTGGTTCAATTTTTCTTATATCATTATTTAACGATTCTAACGTAGATACATCGACAGTTCCCTTGAAAAAATAAGGGCTGTCGAGCGCTTCTTGGCGAATTTTTGACGTTAAAAACTTCATGAACAATCACCTCTAGGCAACAAAAGTAATTTTAAAAGGAAATAGTACATTTGTCAACTGTTTTGTTTAGTTCGTTGTATGCATATCTCTATTTTTGTTACAATTAACTATGATTATACAATAGGAGATGAACGAATGAAAGCTTGCGGTGTCATTGTCGAATACAATCCTTTTCATAAAGGGCATTTATATCATTTGCAAAAAGCTAGATCTTTAACGAATGCAGATTGCATGGTTGCTGTCATGAGTGGACCCTTTTTACAGCGTGGTGAACCAGCAATTATCGATAAATTTCATCGTGCAAAAGCAGCGCTACAATCAGGCGCCGACATCGTAATCGAACTACCTCATGCGTTTGCCGTTCAAAGTAGTGAGCTTTTCGCAAAAGGGGCTTTACTTAGCCTCGATGCATTACAAGTTCAAAAGGTATGTTTTGGAAGTGAATCTGGACAAATTGATCGTTTCATAAAAAGTTACGAACGGCTAAAACGACATGAATCGACGTTTACAGACGTTTTGCGTTCGTATTTACATAAAGGGTACAGTTACCCAGAAGCAAGTAACTATGCTTATAAAACGATCGGCATGGACGATGTGGATATGATACAGCCAAACAATATACTCGGTTTTAGTTATGTACGAACGATTTTCGATTACAAATTGACGATTAAACCATATACAATTAAACGAATTGCAAGTGGATATCATGATGCACATATCGCATCCGATATTGCGAGTGCCACGAGTATTCGTAACGAATTACTCCGTAACGGTATGTCTGAGCAACTTAAAAAAACGATGCCACAAGCTACGTTAAACGAACTTCAAACGTATAAACGAAAAGCAACTCGTTGGCATACGTGGGAACAATATTTTCCTCTTTTACGGCATCAAATGATGACGATGACAACAGGTGAACTGCGCAACATTCACGGGGTGACTGAAGGTATTGAATTTCGTATACAAGAGGCGATTACAAAAGCTACTTCTTTCGATGAATTACTCAACAATGTAAAAACAAAAAGATATACTCAGACACGTTTGCAACGACTATTCGTCCACATTTTATTAAATAACAAAAAAGCGACGATCGCTCATATAACGAATCGCCCTTACATAACAAACATTCGTTTACTCGGAATGACATCTGTTGGACAACGTTATTTACGACAAAGAAAAAAGTCCATTCATGTACCGATATGGACTCAACTAAATAAAGCAAATGAAGTAGCACTTGCAGTCGATGAAAAAGCGATGAATGTCTATTATTCTATTTTGCCACCAGAACGACGGAACGCCCTACGTAGTCAAGAGTTCACTAGACCGATCATCATTGTTTAGCTGCGCTCCTATTTCTTATGTTCGAGCGCGGCTAAATAATCAAGCGCATCTTGAAAAGTCGCTACTGGAACGATCTCCATCTCTGTCTTTAATTGCTCAGCCGCCTCTTTTGCGAGCGTATAGTTGCTATGAGGATGGGCTTGTTCTTTCGGGACGAAAAAGATATCAACATTTTCACGATGTGCGGCGACGACCTTTTTATCGACCCCGCCAATACGTAACACGTTCCCATCCATATCTAATTCTCCCGTTCCAGCAATCGTATACCCTTTCGTTATATCCTCATCTGTTAATCGATTGTAAATTTCAAGTGCAAACATCAATCCAGCACTCGGGCCCCCGATATTTCCACTCTTAATTTGAACTGGTGGATCTGTTTTTACGGTCAACATTGTTTCTAGCTGGATACCGATACCGACTTTTTCACGGTCATTTGGAAACGGGGCAATTTCGATCGTTTCTGTTCGTTCCACATCATCTCGTTCTACACGTAATGTAATTGTATCTCCGTCATCCATCTGTTGGACGTATTCGACAAAATTAGGTGCCGATAGTTCCTTTAAATGATCGACCGAGACTATTATATCCCCGACATTTAGCACATCCGCCGCGGGCATTCCTTCGACAACATCGACTACGTATAATCCCGCGAGTTCAGTTTCGACATGTTTATTTGCTGCCTCATAACTAACAGCAATCGATGCGTTATGTGAATTTTCCATTAATAGAAGTTGATAGTTCATATATTGTTCATCGGTCATACCGTATGGGCGTGCTTCTTCAATCGGCACGATTTCTCGATAATCACTAAACAGTGCTACGGTATATTCCAATGGTGTTGCTTGCGCACCACTAACTGTAACGAGGTGAAACTCACCTGTAGAAGACAGTTCACTCTCCATCTCGATCATAGGCTCTAGATCATCTACATGTCCTGGTTTGTATACATAATAAGGTAATTGCAATGAAAAAAATAAGTAGATAAAAATAAGAAATATAAAGCTTAAAAATATATTTCGTTTCGTTACTTGCATACATGTCACCTTCTACGTCATTCATGAACAGTTAAAATAGTTGGCATATTCATACCTATCCCTAACGTATAGTAGAAGAGACAACCTATTTAAAACGCAAGGACAATTGATGAGGCGAGGAGGTTATGTGCTTGCTCCCGAAAGTAAAAACGATCGTCTATGCCACAGCAATATTACTCGTGACACTTGCTTTAGTAGCATATCCAGAACAAGCATATAAAGCAAGTATACACGGCTTATATACATGGGGGGAAATCGTTTTTCCGTCACTTCTACCTTTTTTTATCGCTTCGGAGTTACTTATTCGTTTCGGTGTGATTCAGTTTGCAGGCGTCTTATTCGAACCGATTATGCGTCCCCTCTTTAATGTATCCGGTACAGGAAGTATTGCTTGGTTACTAGGTATGGTAAGTGGCTATCCGACTGGAGCGAAAATTTGTGCATCTTTACGGAAAAAAAACTTACTTACGCAAATCGAAGCAGAACGACTCGTTTCATTTTCCAATGCGGCAAGCCCGCTGTTTATTTTCGGTGCCATCGCTGTCGGTCTCTTTACACAAAAAGAGCTCGGATTTCTCATCGCATTATGCCACTACATGAGCAATACGTTGATCGGAATATGCATGCGATTTTATCGTAGCGATGAAAAACAACAACTACCGATGCACAAAAAAAGAACACTACGCCAACGATTCATTTTCGCCTTACAAAAAATGCATCGTTTTCGACTCAAACAAAACGAGCCATTCGGAGAAATATTAGCCGATGCAGTTATATCTTCTGTAAAAACGTTAGTAATGATTGGTGGCTTCATCATTTTATTTTCTGTACTAACTAGTTTACTACAATCTCTACAAATTGCTCGGATCGTCGAAGCGATATGTACACCGTTATTTTCTATTTTGTTCATTCCAGTCGAAGCAATTTTCCCTACTTTTTCCGGGCTTTTTGAAATTTCTATCGGAGCGGAGAAAATTGCTACCTTACAGTCGACACCACTGTATATCCAAATTGCGTTAATTAGTTTTATTTTAGGTTTTAACGGCTTTTCGATACAAGCACAAGTTGCTAGCATTTTAGCAAAAACAGATATCCGTTTTTATCCATACTTTATCGCTCGCTTATTTCACGGATTACTAGCCTTTTCGCTTACATTACTGCTTTACCGGTTTGTTTTTAAAGATGACACAGTATCGCAGCACGCGTTTATAACGACATCATCTACAACGTTTGTGACGATACATGAGTCATTCATTTCAATAGGACTATTCATCACTTTGCTTACTATTATATGTACTTCATTGCTCATTTTGTACCGTTTCATTTCAACTCGTTCATAAAGGATCGTTCGTTATGAAAATTTTTCACGTAAAGCTATCTCCACGACGTCAGGTACAAGTCCATTCATATCTCCGTGATAACGAGCGACTTCTTTGACGATACTTGAGCTAAGAAAAGAATATTGGTTGTTCGTCATCATAAAAAACGTTTCAACATCCGGGTATAACTTTTTGTTTACGGATGCGATTTGCATCTCAAACTCAAAATCACTCACTGCTCGGAGACCACGTAAAATAACGTTTGCTCCTTTTTTTCGTGCATAATGGACGACTAATTCCTCAGAGGAGTCTACGGTAACGTTCGGAATATCTTTCACAGATTGTTCGATTAAATGCATCCGTTCATCTACCGTAAAAAGTGGGTTTTTTGCCTGGTTGTTAAACGTTGCAACGATTACTTCGTCGAAAATTTTTGCACCGCGTTTAATAATATCTAAGTGACCGTTCGTAATTGGGTCAAAACTTCCTGGACAAATTGCTAACTTTTTGGACATACTCATTCCTCCTAAGACGTTTCTGTTCATATTCGTTACGTAATATTTTTTAAAACGAGGACCGAAGTCGTCGAGCTATACGTTCGTTCAAACACAATATCGAACGTATTGAATCTAGGTATCCGTTGTTTTTCAGTAGCATATTCTACATA
>DATGRY010000065.1:0-13616 GCA_035303165.1 Pseudogracilibacillus sp. | reverse complement strand
TTCGTTTTTTCCTTTTCCTTTAGAAATTTTATATAACGGTGGAAGGGCGATAAACACTTTTCCAGCTTCTACAAGCGGGCGCATGTAACGGTAGAAAAAAGTAAGCAATAACACTTGTATATGGGCACCGTCTGTATCGGCATCGGTCATAATAATAATTTTGTCGTAGCGGGCATCGTCTAAATGAAAGTCCGCTCCAATTCCAGCACCGATCGTATGAATGATCGTAGCGATTTCTTCATTTTTTAAAATATCTTCTAACTTTGCTTTTTCGGTATTAATAACTTTACCACGTAACGGTAAAATTGCTTGAAAAACTCGATCTCGTCCTTGTTTTGCCGAACCACCTGCAGAATCACCCTCAACTAAGAAAAGTTCGTTCTTTGAAGCATCTCGTGATTGAGCTGGCGTTAATTTACCACTTAAAATCGTTTCTTTTCGCCGCGTTTTTTTGCCTAATCGTGCCTCATCGCGCGCTTTTTGTGCGGCCTCACGAGCTGATTTTGCCTGGATCGCTTTTTCGATTAATTTCATTGCGACATCGCGGTTTTCTTCCAGGAAAAAAGCCATCTTCTCCGATACAATCGCATCCACTGCAGAGCGAGCTTCCGGTGTACCGAGACGCCCTTTCGTCTGACCTTCAAATTGGAGCAGTTTTTCCGGGATGAGAACAGAAACGATCGCAGTAAGTCCTTCGCGAATATCGTTTCCATCTAAGTTTTTATCTTTTTCCTTTAATAAATCGTTACGACGTGCATAATCGTTAAACGTACGAGTAATCGCTGCCCGAGCACCTATTTCATGTGTTCCTCCATCTTTCGTCCGTACATTGTTAACGAACGAATGCATATTTTCAACGTAACTGTCGGTAAACTGAAAAGCAAAAGATACTTCCATATCATCTTGTTCACTAGAAAATGATACGACATCATGTAATGCATCTTTTCCCTCGTTTACATACTGAATGAATGAGATGAGTCCGTCCTCAAACTGATACGTTTCTGTTTTATTATCTCGTTCGTCACGTAACGTAATTTTTAAGTTAGGAAATAAAAACGCCGCTTCTCGCAAACGTTCGGCTAACGTCTCAAATTTAAAGTCTATCGTTGTAAAAATTGTTTCATCTGGCTTAAAATGAATAAACGTACCTGTCCGTTTTGATTCACCCACATATGTGAGCGGTTCAATCGTTACTCCCCCGTCTTTAAACTGTTGTTCATATGTTTTACCGTCTCGTTCAATTGTGACGTATAACCATGATGATAAAGCGTTCACGACTGCTGCACCGACTCCGTGCAGTCCTCCACTCGTTTTGTAGCCCCCTTGGCCAAACTTACCACCGGCGTGTAAAACAGTAAAAATTACTTCAGATGTTGCCTTACCTGATTCATGCTTCCCCGTCGGAATTCCCCGACCATTGTCACGAACGGATAAACTGTTATCTTTATATATCGTGACGTCAATTTCCGTTCCGTATCCGGCTAACGCTTCATCGACCGCATTATCGATTATTTCATAAGCTAAATGATGCAGACCTTTACTGTCCGTCGAACCGATATACATTGCTGGGCGTTTTCGTACCGCTTCTAGTCCTTCTAAAACTTCTATAGATTGTTCAGTATAATTCATCGAAACATCTGTCAATCGATCATCGACTCCTTTAACACGAGTAGCAATCCATTGCTACATTTCGCCAATTGTTAACTAGTTCATATTATACGTAATTAATGCGATAAATCAATCAATGATAAAAAAAGAGATGACATAGGAGTCACCTCTTTCTTACACCAAACTTACTCTTTAGACGAGTACACTATGTGCTACTTTAATGCATAAATCCATAATAACAGTAAATTCTCGTTCTTTTAAATAATTGTATGCTTCTTCATTGACGATCCCTTGTTGTGCCCAAAAGACGTTACAATTAGTTTGTGCAGCTTCTTTTGCAATGTCCGGTAAAAACTCCGGACGCCTGAATACGTTTATAATATCAATTTTTTCTTCAATATCTAATAACGATGCATACGCTTTTTCGCCTAACACAGAGTCGACTGTCGGATTTACTGGAATTATTTTATATCCAGCCTTTTGCATTGCTTCTGAAACTTCATAAGAAGTTCGATTAGGCTTGTCCGATAATCCAACGACTGCAATTGTTTTCGCTTCATGTAAAATAGCTTTTACTTCTTCATTTGACGGATTTTGCACAGTCATATAAACAGCCTCCTTTTTATGACACTATGTTCATTTTATCATATATTTCATACATCTAACATATTTTGGCTTCATGGGCTCTTTGAACGTACGTTTTTTGCCATCATTACTTCTATTTTTAAACTAGCTTGTCTATAAAAATGTGATAAAATGAAAAAGGACATGTTAATAACGATGGAAAGTGGGTAGCTCGCCAAATGGAATATATTATTTTTTGTTTGATCGCCTATTTACTCGGGTCAATCCCGTTTGCTTTAATCGTTGGGAAACTGTTTTACCATAAAGATATTCGTCAATATGGGAGTGGAAATTTAGGCGCAACGAATGCTTTTCGTGTACTCGGTACGAAAGCAGGAGCTTTTGTCGTTGTCGCCGATATTTTAAAAGGAACGATCGCTACGTTAATCCCACTCATTGCTAGTTTTTATTTCGATGTCGACGTTTCACGTTTGATCGTCGGTGTATTTGCCGTATTAGGCCATACATATCCATTGTTCGCCAAATTTAAAGGCGGAAAAGCTGTCGCCACATCTGGTGGAATTATTTTAGGAATTAATCCATTACTATTTATCGCGATGGTAGCGACATTTTTACTAACGTTATATTTGTTTAAATACGTATCGTTAGCTTCGATGTTAACTGGAGTTGTTGCAACGATCATTTCCTTTTTCCAAAGCGATCGGCTCTTATTCATATTAATAGTTTGTTTAACAATTTTCGTCCTTATTCGTCATAAAGATAATATTAAACGAATTAAAAATAAAACAGAACCGAAAATAACGTGGATGTAGTAAACGAATTAGTTGAATAACAAAAGACTCTTTTCGTATACTTTGTACTAAATACGTTACATATTTTTGAAAATGGGTATACAATAACTACGTAAAGGGATATATAAATGAAATATTTATTTATTTGGGTCATTCAGTTTTATCGCAAATTTATTAGTCCGATAAAACCACCGTCCTGTCGTTTTTATCCTACATGTTCTGCATATAGTCTCGAGGCATATAAACGATTCGGTGCTTTTAAAGGTACGTTATTAACGGTAAAACGCATTGTGAAATGTCACCCATTTCATCCTGGTGGTGTTGATCTCGTTCCAGAACGAAACAGACCAGATAAATATACAACCGATGAATAAGACGATCAATTTGGAGGAATGTGCACATGATCATACAAATAACGGAAGAGGCGGCAAATTGGTTTAAAGAAGAATACGATATTGCAGAAGAGGCTTCTCTTCGTTTCTTCGTACGATACGGTGGTGGGATGGCTGGACGTTTACCAGGGTTCTCTTTAGGTGTTGCATTTGAACAACCGGTAAGAGTTCATACCGAAACGACAGTCGCAGGATTGACATTTTTTATTGAAGAAGCAGATGCGTGGTATTTTGAAGATGAAAATTTAATTATTACACTTGATGAAAAAACAAACGAACCACAATTTACGTATGAGGCGTAAGTTGTGGTTCTTTTACAATTGAAACCGTTCTATATGATCGTATAATTTTTCAGCTTTCAAAACCCGCTTTTGTATATCTTCAAATAAATCAAAATGTGGATAACGATGCATATGAATCCATTCGCGTTTTAAACCGTATCTTTTTCCCCATTTAGCTAAAATGTTAATATCGATACAGCCAACTTTCGTAACCGTATGAGCTTTAGGAAACCGTTCATCTTGCCAATAATGGGTTAAAAAAGAAATTTTCCCTGCCATTACATCACGTTTCCACTCGTTTAATTCACTGCGATTAATTCCAAATGCCATTTACAATCCCTCTTCAACTATTCGTTTATACGTATCGTGCATGTCAGGCAACACATTACGTAAACGAACAGGTTTAAACGCTTCTTTTTTTACGATCGTATGGGACGTATTCCCTTTAACGAGCATTTCACTTTTCTCATTACTCACTTCATAATAATACGTCATTCGTATACCGTTATACTCCGCTAATGTTGTCATGATCGTTACATGATCTCCATACTTTGCAGGTTGTATGTATTGTAAGTTGGCATCGATCACTGGAGCAAGCATACCGTTTTTTTCTAACTCCGCATAATTAAATCCGGTCGCATTCATAAAGTTCGTTCTACCGACTTCAAACCAAACTAAATAATTCGAATGATGTACAACACCCATTTGGTCTGTTTCTGCATATCGAACGGCAAAAGATGTTTCGTTTTTCATATGCGTCCCCTTTCTTTCAATAAGTCCGAATATACATTGCTATTTTAGCATAATCCGTCAACAAATTAAAAAAATCCAAACCGTTTTAAACGGTTTGGAAAAAGATGTTACCTTTCTTGTTGTGCCCGATGTTCGTCTTTTATTTCATCCCGGAAACCATCAATTGCTTCTTCGCGGCGTTTATTTTTCTTTCTAATTTGTCTTTTTTCCTCATCTGTTGCAAACTCAAGATGATCCTCTGCTTCATGAATGTTTTCGATTGTATCATGAATCATATCTTGTAACTTTTCGACATTGTCACTACGATCATCCGGGTTTGGTCTTCTTTTTTCACGCAATACATCTCTTCCTTTCTTTTTTAGTTTCCTATATTTTTTTACCAAAAGAGACGTATTATACATGAAGCAAATGAAAAACTTCCCTCTAAAAAGTAGAGGGAAGTTTATTGTTGTTTAGTTATTTAGACGTTCGCGTAAAACCATTTGTAAAATTCCGCCATGACGGTAGTAGTCCATTTCAACTTCACTATCGAAACGAACGACGACGTTAAACTTCGTTTCTTTACCGTTTTGATCCGTAGCAACGACTTCTACTTTATCGTTCGGTTTTACATTTTCATCAATTTTAATGTTTAATGATTCTTCTCCCGTTAAGCCGAGTTTTTCAGCGCTTTGTCCTTTTTCAAAGACGAGCGGAAGTACTCCCATCATTACTAAGTTAGAACGGTGAATACGCTCGTAACTTTCAGCGATAACAGCTTTTACTCCTAATAAATTAGAGCCCTTTGCTGCCCAGTCACGTGAAGACCCCATACCGTAATCTTTTCCACCGATGACGACAAGCCCTGTATCATTATCTTTATATTTCATCGCGGCATCGTATATTGACATTATTTCACCAGTTGGCCAGAATGTCGTATAGCCACCTTCTGTCCCTGGAGCGATCTTATTACGGATACGAATGTTAGCAAATGTTCCGCGCATCATTACTTCGTGGTTTCCACGACGTGAACCGTAGGAGTTGAAGTAACGTGGTGTTACCCCGTTATCTTGTAAATATTTTCCTGCAGGTGAATCTATTGCGATTGCACCAGCTGGTGAAATATGGTCTGTCGTAACGGTGTCACCTAAGTACGCAAGCACGCGTAAGTTGTTTAACGGCTTAATTTCATCTGCTTCTTTCGATAAGCCTTCGAAGAAAGGTGGATTTTGAATGTACGTGGACTCATCGGACCATTCGTATAATGGTTCATCAGTCGTTTCAATTTGATTCCACTTTTCGTTTGATTCGAATAAGTTATCGTATTCTGCACGGAAAATTTCCGGATTAACAACCTCTTCGACTGTCGCTTTAATTTCATCCATAGACGGCCAAATATCTTTTAAGTAAACATCGTTACCATCTTTATCTTTGCTAATCGGGTCGTTATTTAAGTCGATATCGACTGTTCCTGCTAATGCGTATGCAACTACTAACGGAGGAGATGCTAGGTAGTTTGCTTTTGTTAGCGGGTGAATTCGTCCTTCAAAGTTACGGTTTCCGGATAAAACGGATGTAACGAATAAGTCTGAATCGATGATTGCTTTTTCAATTTCTGGTTTAAGTGGTCCAGAGTTTCCGATACACGTTGTACAACCGTAACCGACATTGTTAAAGCCTAGTTTGTCTAAATAGTCCGTTAAACCAGCATCATTTAAATAACGAGTTACGACTGTAGAACCTGGTGCTAAAGATGTTTTTACGTAAGCTGGAACTTCCAAACCTTTTTCAACAGCTTTTTTCGCTAATAATCCAGCACCTAACATAACGTGTGGGTTGGACGTGTTCGTACATGATGTAATAGCAGCGATCGCAACTGCACCAGTCTTCATAACAACTTCGTTACCATTTTCGTCTTTATATGTTGTTTGTTTATCGAACTCAGATTCGTCTAAGCCGAATCCTTGAACTCCCTCAGGAGCTGTAACAGATTTACGGAATTCTTTTTTCATATCTGTTAACGCAATTCTATCCTGTGGACGCTTCGGTCCTGCGAGGTTCGGTACGAGTTCAGATAAATTAATTTCAACCGTTTCTGTATATTCAGGATCAGGTTGATTTGCATCATACCATAAGTTGTTTTCTTTACAATATTGTTCAACGATCGCAATTTGTTCTTCAGAACGACCTGTTAATCGTAAGTAGTTTAACGTTTCTTCATCGACAGGGAAAAATCCACACGTTGCACCATATTCTGGCGCCATATTAGAAATTGTCGCACGGTCTGCAAGTGGCATATCAGCTAAACCAGGACCGTAATATTCTACAAATTTACCGACAACGTTTTTCTCACGTAACAGTTGTGTAACAGTTAACGCTAAGTCTGTCGCAGTCGTTCCCTCAGGGAAACTACCTGTAAACTTCACTCCGATAACCTCTGGCGCTGGGAAGTAAGATGGTTGTCCAAGCATACCTGCTTCCGCTTCAATACCACCAACACCCCATCCGAGTACACCTAAACCGTTAACCATCGGTGTATGTGAGTCTGTTCCAACTAACGTATCTGGGAACGTATCGTATGATCCATCTTCATTTTCTAATGCGTGTACAACGTTCGCTAAGTACTCTATATTTACTTGGTGTACAATTCCAGTTGCCGGTGGCACAGCACGATAGTTTTCAAACGCTTTTTGTGCCCAGTGTAGAAATTCATAACGTTCTTTATTTCGTTCAAATTCAAGTTCCATATTCGCTTCTAACGCATTCGGGACACCGTAATGATCGACTTGAACAGAGTGGTCGATAACTAAATCGACTGGAACTTCAGGGTTAATATTTTCCGGATCTCCACCCATATCGACCATCGCTTTACGGAGAGAAGCTAAATCTACAACAGCCGGAACTCCTGTGAAATCTTGTAAAATAACGCGTGAAGGTTTAAATGGCACGTCACTTTTTACATCTTTTTTCGTACCCCACTTCGCCAAACCTTCGACGTGTTCATCTTTAATTACTCTACCATCATATTGACGGATAACTGATTCTAAAAGAATTCGAATAGAATAAGGCAAGCGGCTTACAGTACCTAAGTTCGCATCTTCAATTGCTTTTAGATCAAAATAGTTATACGTCTTACCATTTTGTTCAAACGTTTTCTTTGAACGAAATGCATTCTTGTTACTCATCTGCATTTATGCCCCTTTCATAAGTCTTCCAAAACAAATAATAAATGAATCAATAGCATAATACAAGGATATAATACAATCCTTACGATTAATAGTTTATATGAAACACCTTGAGAAGACAAATGTTAAGAAACATGTCGTATTCTGATAAAAACTTTATCCATCATTTTCTTTGTCTCGCGGAAAAATAATCGAAAAGGTCGTACCAATATTTTCCGTCGACTGTACCGTTAACTTTCCATTATGAATTTCAACTAGATGGTTCGTTACAAGTAAACCTAAACCAGTTCCATCATCTTTCGTTGAAAAGAATGGTTCGTGTAACTGGCTTACATCTTTGGCAGCGATCCCTTTCCCTTCATCCGTAATATGTATTTCAATTAATTTGTCACTTTTCTTCAGCGAGATGGAAATCGTTCCTTTTTTATGCATCGCTTCAGCGCCATTTTTAATAATGTTCATTAAAATTTGTTTTATTTGCAAAGCATTACACGTAAAAAATACGTCTTCTTCCATATTTAGTTTAAATTCAATGTTATGAAAATCAGCTTGTACTTGAAATAAAAAAATAACGTCCCGAATTAAATCGGCGATATTTTCCCGTTGCTTCGATCGTTTTAGGGGTTTACCTAATTGAAGTAGTTCCGTCGTTATATGTTCAAGTTTTTCTATTTCATTTAAAATAACACGATAGTATTGTTCTTTTTGTCTTACACCTGCTTGTATGAGTTGTAAAAATCCTTTTAAGGATGTCAGAGGATTCCGTATTTCATGAACGAGACCAGCAGACAACTGACTCGTTAACATAATTCGTTCCATATCTTGGAGCAAATGTTCCAATCCTTTTATATAAGAGTAATCTTGTAACAAACAAATGTAATGTTCGTTTTCATCAAGGTGGATGCGGTCTATTGTAAGGTCATACGTACTATTTGTTTCATTGACACAGTCCACTGAGACACTTTTTATAAGAAGTTGCTCTTTCGACTGTTCAAAATGGCTGTTAACTTTGTAGACAATTTCCGTAGAAAACAATTGCGTCCAATTCATGTATAATTGTCGCTCATTATGTTTTTGAAACATTTTTTCAGCAATTGGAGATAAATAAACAACTTGATCTTCACTATTCCATATAACGACTGATGTTTGTAATGGATCTAGAGAACTATTTGCAGTTTCAAACTTATTTTTATGAAATTTATGTTTCATGTTTAAATTATTTAAATATATCATTTAACGACCCTCTCCTTACTACAATTGCTTTAATCGTTAAAAAAGAAACGGGTAACATAATGAATTGTTTGTCTATGGGCTTTAATACGATTATAATGAAATATAGTGATAGACTTTTCGGGGCATCTTAAAGTGAAAGTAGGAGCGTGAAAGCGTATACACGCTTTCTTACATCTTACTATACAAAAGAGAAAAATGAAATAGAATTAGTAATTTTTTTACAAATCCTTTCACGATCTTTATATAGGAGGTACGTCTATGGATAGTTTAATAAGCCTTTTTATCGTTTTATGGGGCTTTTTATTATTGGGACTTCTTGGAATCGGTGGTTTTTTTATGTTCCGGAAATTTTTAAAACAGTTGCCAAAGAAAGATGGTATGTCAGAAATTTCGTGGCAACTTTATTATATTGAGAAAACGAAACATATGTGGGGAGAAAAAGAAAAAGAATTACTTGAAGATTTTCTTTCACCGGTACCTGAGTTGTTTCGTGACGTGGCAAAACAAACTATTGCTAGTAAAGTCGGTGAACTTGCGCTCATGAAAAATGCCGATAAAATAACCGAGGAATTGTTGATCGAAGGGTATATCATTGGAACGCCGAAACGGGATCATCGTTTTTTACGAAAAAAATTAGCGGAAAAAAATATTGATGTAACACCTTATGAGCATTTGTTCGAATTGTCGAAAGATGATTACCGTAAAAATTGGGAAGAACAGTATAAAAAAGATAAAAGTACACGCCGAACAGTTGAACAGTAAAAATCCGAGAGTATTCTCGGATTTTTTATTGCAAACGTATTTTCTTTGCTAACTTATTGTATTTTACAAGCATCGCAATTCGCCACGACACGATCATAAAGAACCCTAGTAAATAAAACATTCCGCTCGTTTCCCCGAAGGAAATCGAACTGCCAATTAATAGCTTAATGATTATGCGAATAAATAGTAATCCGAATAAAATAAAGATAAATGCTCTTGACGGAATTAAATAAATGTCGTTATTTTTTAATGTAAAGGTCGTCGAGCGAATTAAAAAAACAGAAAAAAACAGCCCTAAAACGAGCGCTTCCATTACTTCCATAAAAGAAATTCGAAAATATGGAAAAACGAACATAAGTGCGCCACTGCTCATAAATAGAGGCGGTAGCAATATTCGTCTACGATTCGTCGGTGATTCAGATACTTTGACACGTAAATAAATCATGAAAGTCGCCATACATAGTGCAACAATTGAACTAATAATAATAAGTAATGGCTCATACTTAGTGATGAATTCCATTAAAATTGTTTCGAGCATAGAACTTGTTCCTTTATTATATTATGACGTTAAATTTTTTAACGTATCGATTACTCTTTGTTCGTCAAAGGGTTTTACGATAAAGTCTTTTGCCCCTAACTCTATCGCTTCGACGACAAGTTTTTGTTGCCCCATCGCAGAACACATGACAACTTTTGCTTCCGAATCATATTCCATTATATTTTTTAGCGCTTCCAATCCATCCATAATAGGCATCGTAATGTCTAACGTTACGATATCAGGATGAAGTTCTTTATATTTTTCAAGTGCATTTTGACCATTTTCCGCCATTCCAACGACAGTAAACCCGTTATTAGACAGTAAATTTGATAATGTTACCCGCATAAATTTAGCATCATCTACTATTAATACTTTACTCACAGCATTTCCCCCAAACAATAAGTATCGTTACTCTCGATCCATTGCGATCGTCAAAATGATCGTCATTGTTGTACCGAATACAGTAAAATAAACTCCTAAGTCAAATAACATCGCTGTAGCCAATTCGATCGTTCCAACAAATGGAAGATGTAGTTCTCCAAATGTGTGAGTTAAAAAAGGGACTTGAAATATTAATGCACCTAATCCCGTTAATGTCGCAACGAGCAAACCAATCGGAATAAAAACGGTAAAGTTGATTGGGATAATTTTACGAACAGCCTGTTCACCATAAGCCATGTACATAATTAAAATAGCTGCAGAAGTGGTCAATCCGCCAACGAATCCCCCGCCCGGTGAATTGTGTCCAGCTAACAACAAGTAAACTGCAAATCCTAATAAAATGAAAGTAATTAATGATGCCGTCGAACGAAAGATGATGTTATTCGGTTTATACATAAGCGAAATCCCCTTTAGAAAATGAACTGTATATTGTATTGTAAGCTATTTTTTCTTCAAAATAAAGATTGTTCCTTTAAAAACCGTAAAAGCCCGTCCATTCCGCCAAACGAGAAGTTAATTTTGTCATCCAATCGAAAAATAACATAACTCCGAAAAAGATCATCACATAACCTCCGACTTTCATGAGCCGAACGCTATGCTTTTTAATGATATTTAATTTACCTAAGAAAAAGGCAAGAACGATAAAAGGAATAGAAAAGCCTAATACGTAACTCGTCATTAAAAGTGCACCTTGTTCAGGATATTGCGAGGCTAAAACGATGACACTCGCTAAAATTGGCCCCATGCACGGAGTCCATCCCATCGAAAATGCCATACCAATTAAAAAGGAACCGATATATCCAGTCGGACGATTTTTAAATGTAACTTTTCGATCTTTCATCAAAAATTCAAAATTGAAAAAACCGATAACGACAAGACCGAAAAAGATAATTACGATCGCTCCAATTTGTCTAATGAACGATTTATTCGCTTCAAAAAATTGTGAAACGAAATTCATGGAAAAGCCGAGGATAATAAAAATGACGGAAAAACCGAGTAAAAAAATAACCGTATGTGTAAGACTATTTTTTGTTAACGTTTTATGATCCGATTGAATTTCGCTCACACTCATGCCCGTTATATATGATAAAAAGACTGGAAAAAGCGGTAATACGCACGGTGATATAAACGAAAGAACTCCTGCTCCAAAAGCGAGGAACACATTGACTTCAACCATCTTATTCCTCCTCACAACATCTATCCTATCAGAAATAGATAAAAAAAGTTGCGATGTTATGACAGTTGTTTGAATTTTTCAGCCGAAATTACCGCTATTTCCTGGGAAAGCGCACATTTCAGCAATGTTTTCCCACTTTTTACATTTCAACGAAAGAAGGGAAAAAATGTCGATATTTACTCATCCATATATTCAAGATGTTTCGCTATTTTTTTACGGTACACAATTTTTGATAAATAAATGCTTATTTCATATAAAATGAATAATGGAATAGCAACGGCTAATTGTAAGATGACATCTGGCGGTGTGACGACTGCACCGATAATTAACAAAATAAAGTACGCATACTTACGCGTTTTCTTCAAAAAGTCCGGTGTAATGATACCGAGGCTCGTTAAAAACATGATAACGATCGGCAATTCAAATAAAATAGCAAACGGAATCGTCACACGAAACAAAAAGCGAAAATATCGTTCTACCGTAAACAGTTCATTAAACATATTATCATTTAACGAAAGTAAAAACGGTAAAATAAGTTTAACGAACATTAAATACCCGAAGACGAGTCCGAAAACAAATAAAAGAAATATTGCTGGAATATATGATAGAGATGCTCTTCGTTCTTGTTGCGTTAATCCTGGTCGAATGAATAGCCAAAGTTGTAAACAGACAACAGGTAGTGTAGCAATGATTGCAAATAGCCCAGCGATCGAAAAATAAATCCAAATAATATCACCTGGGCTCGTTACTGTTAATTTAAAATCAATATCACGTTCAAAAAATCCAAATATATCTTTCATAAAAATAAAACCGACGATAAAAAAGATAACGAAACAAATAGCAGTTACGATTAATCGATTTCTCAATTCCGTTAAATGACCGACGACGTGCATCGTTTTTTCTTCATTTACTTGCGACATGCTTTCCACCTCAGTGCTTTCAATTCCCGATACAAAAAGACTACAAAAAAGATGTAAGGACGTGTATACCCCCTTACACCTTACAAACGATACGTCATACATTTATTTTGAATCTTTCGTTTCCACATCATCTTCGTCATCGACGATACCTTTCGTCGCATTTTTAAATTCACGTAACGAATTTCCCGCCGCCTTACCAATCTCCGGCAATTTAGACGGTCCAAAAATTAATAATGCTACGACTAAAATCAAAATTAAACTAGGTATACCGATATTTGCCATTCGTTTCACCTCGTTATGAAAATATATTCGCTATACGAAACATATACAAATTTATACTAGCCTTATTATAAACGATACATGTACATTAAACAATTTTAAACGTATACGTAGTAACTAGGAGTAAAAAAACTAATTTCGTTCGTACGTTAAAAAGTAATAGTCGTAAGGGTTTTTATCATCTTTCACACCTTTTTCACAACTTACTTTTTTCCATTCTGTTTCATCAAACCGTGGGAACGTCACATCGCCAACAAACGACTCATCGATCAATGTAATGTACATCCGATCAACATATGGCAATAGTTGTGTATATAAGTTACCTCCACCGATCACGAAAAATTGTTCTTCTTCATTACTATTTTCGATAAACTGTAACAGTTCTTCCAGATCGTGCACGACGATCACGCCATTAGGTGCATCATATTGAGTACGTGTTAAAACGACGTGTGTTCGATTTGGAAGCACTCTTCCAAGCGATTCAAACGTTTTTCTCCCCATAATAATCGTATGACCAGTCGTTTTTCGTTTGAAATGTTGTAAATCGTTCGGTAAATGCCACGGCATATCATTTTGTTTACTTCTACCGATTACGTTATTTTTATCCATTGCTACGATGATTGATAACATTGTCTCCCTCTTTTCTCCTCCCCTCATCATACTGCGACAGGTGCTTTAATCGCTGGATGGGG
>DATGRY010000064.1:0-5081 GCA_035303165.1 Pseudogracilibacillus sp. | reverse complement strand
ACGATTACATCCTCGTCTCCCATTTACGAATGGAAGGTAAGTATCGCGTCACACCGAACGATAAGCCGATCGATAAACATACTCACGTTCTCTTTCATTGTACGGACGGGACGGATGTACGTTATAACGATGTGCGAAAGTTTGGAACGATGCACGTATTTGAAAAAGGGAAAGAGTTAAAAGAAAAACCGTTACTTCATCTCGGACCCGATCCCTTTGAGCAAGCATACACGTTCGACTACGTAAACGAAAAGTTGTCTAAAACGACTCGGATGATTAAAGCAGCATTGCTCGATCAGACGATTATCGCTGGGTTAGGCAATATTTACGTCGATGAAGTGTTATTTTTATCGAATATTCATCCGGAAAAACGATCGCACAAGCTGACAGAAAAAGAACGGAAAGCAATATGGGAAAATGCACGACACGTATTAGAAAAAGCTGTTGCCGTCGGTGGTACGTCGATTCGTTCGTACGTCGATGGTCATGGGGAAATGGGTATGTTTCAACAAGAACTATACGTATACGGACAAACGGATAAACCATGTCAACATTGCGGTACAGCTGTTGAAAAGTTGAAAGTTGCTGGACGTGGAACACACATCTGTCCACGTTGCCAGAATAAATAATGTGTCGGATACGGGGAAATATAATAAGTATGTAATGACATATAAGTGAAAACAATAAAAAGGAGATTTGCGATATGGCACTCGTCATCGGTTTAACGGGAAGTATTGGGACAGGAAAAACGCTTATTGCGACAAAGTTTCAAGAAATAGGTATTCCTGTCGTCGATGCGGACAAAATCGCGCGCCTCGTCGTTGAAAAAGGTGCCCCAGCATATGAAAAGATTGTCGCCACATTCGGTACGGAAGTTTTACATGATGATGGTACGTTAAATCGACAAGCTCTCGGTTCGATCGTATTTAAAGATGAGGCGAAAAGGAAACAGCTAAATAACATGACACATCCGGAAATACGAAAAGAAATGATTCGACAACGCGATGAATGGATCGAACGAGGGCATAACTGTGTCGTTCTAGATATTCCATTACTCTATGAAAGTAAATTAACTCATTTCGTCGACAAAGTAATCGTCGTTTACGTCGATGAAGCTGTGCAACTCGATCGTATTTTGTCGCGTGATAATATAACGGAAGAAGAAGCACGCGCACGGATTCGTTCGCAAATTCCAGTAGCGAAAAAAAGGGATATGGCGGATGCCGTCATCGACAATAACGGTTCGAAAGAAGACTCCTACAAGCAATTGTTCGACATTTTAGCTGAATGGAACGTAAAAACGTAAAAAAATGTTCATAATTTAACGCACATTTTTATACAAATGTGTTATACTAATTATGAAATGAATCGAAACAGTGTAACATATATTGGGAGGAACTAAATTATGAGTCGAACACGAATTGCGATCAATGGTTTTGGTAGAATTGGCCGAATGGTGTTTCGCCAAGCCATTGTCGATGACGCGATTGAAGTAGTCGCTATTAACGCGAGTTACCCGAAAGAAACGTTAGCACATCTTATTAAATACGACACGATTCACGGTCAGTTTGACGGTGATGTCGAAATTACCGAAGATGGCTTTAACGTAAACGGACAGAAAGTATTACACGTGAACAATCGTGAGCCGGAAAAATTACCTTGGGCAGAAAATGATATCGATATCGTCATCGAAGCGACGGGGAAGTTTAACACGAAAGAAGGTGCAAGCCGCCATATCGAAGCAGGCGCAAAGCGCGTCGTTATAACAGCACCTGGTAAAAACGTGGACAATACGATCGTCCTCGGTGTGAATGAAGAGACGTTCGACGTCGAAAGTGATATCGTCGTATCGAATGCATCCTGTACGACGAACTGCTTAGCACCAGTGGTGAAAGTGTTAGACGAACAATTTACGATTAAAAATGGTTTAATGACTACTGTACACGCATATACGACGGACCAACTTAATTTAGATAACCCACATAAAGATTTACGTCGTGCTCGAGCTTGCGGACAGTCTATCGTTCCGACATCAACAGGCGCAGCAAAAGCGCTCGGTGAAGTGTTACCACATTTAAACGGTAAATTACACGGAATGGCTTTACGTGTACCGACACCGAACGTTTCTCTCGTTGATTTAGTCGTCGATGTAGAAAAGGACGTGACAGTTGAGGAAGTAAATGAAGCGTTCCAACAAGCAGCTCAAAGTAGTATGGAAGGTATTATCGATTATTGCGAGGAACCGCTCGTTTCGATCGATTTTACGACTACGACAGCATCAGCGATCGTCGACTCGCTCTCTACGATCGTCATGGAAGATCGCAAAGTGAAAGTACTCGCTTGGTACGATAACGAGTGGGGTTACTCTGCACGGATCGTTGACTTAACGAAATTTGTCGGTAGCAAACTGAATACGAAACAAGTTTCTGTTTAAACGATGTGGAAAAAGTGGCAGCATCTTTAACGTACACGTATTTGTTACGTTAAGGGTGCTTTTTTAATTTTAACTTTGTGTTACACTTTCTGCTGATACTCATGCATTCCTTACGAAAAAAGTAAGTGTCTCACGTACCTCGTTCGTTAGAAGAATAACAGGAAAAGTAAACATTTCTATTGGAAAGACACATTCCATATACTTAAGATGTTCATCTATCGTAGACGTTGGACTACTGTTCCGTAAAACTGACGTTGCCAAAATATCGTTCTTATCATTATGACAGATGTGCTATAAACATAAAGGATGTTGAAGTTTTCATGACGTATAGAAATCGTTCCATTGCTTCTCAAGTTAGAAGGACGATGTGAATATGGAACTCGAGAGCTCGGAAAATTTATTTACAGGGAAATAGCAAATATCGACAAACGTTTTTAAACATTATGGAAAATGATTGTTTCATGATAAAATATAATAATAACTGTACGTCTATTTTTTTCTTAGCATGAATGGAGATGAAAAGTGATGAAGTGTCCGATGTGCAATCATTTACATTCACGTGTTCTCGACTCTCGTCCGTTTGAAGATGGTGATGCCATTCGACGTCGTCGTGAATGTGAAAAATGTAGCCATCGTTTTCGAACATTTGAACGGAAAGAAGAAACACCGCTTATTATCGTGAAAAAAGATGGGACGCGGCAAGAATTTAACCGTGAAAAACTGAAGCGCGGTCTCATGCGCGCATGTGAGAAACGTCCGGTAACGATCGAGGAAATTGAACAAATTGCATTAGAAGTCGAGCGGGAAATTCGTAATTCAGATAAACCGGAAGTAAATAGTAAACAAATCGGGGAAATGGTGTTGGAACGATTGTCGGAAATTGACGAAGTCGCATACGTACGTTTCGCATCCGTTTATCGCCAATTTGATAATATTAATGTGTTTCTCGATGAGTTGAAAGAAATTTTACAGGCGAAAAAATAAAGGTAATTGCATTGGTTAGTTATAAAAATCGATATATTGTGCGATTAATAGAAAACGTTTGAGTGCTTTTTTTACGAACGTGTAAAGGGAAAAGAAACATGAATCGAGTTTTACGTGAAGATGTAGAGGCAAGCCGGCATGTTGAGAAACATGATCTGTCATTTTCACGAACATGTAGTGGAAACAATGCGCGGTGAGAATCGTTAGAGCATTTTTTCGTGAACATAAGGGGATGACGGTAACCTTCATCCAAATAAATATAATGATTTCAAAAGATATAACGATTTTAAGCTCGTATAAGTAAAATATAAGGTGGTGAGTGATGTGCAACGAATGAGTGATATTTTACCAATAGATGGTTATCGCGTGCAGCGACGTACGGCACCTTCGACTAATTATGTCGCTTCGCTAACGCATTTATATCAACCAATAGTCGGAATCGAAGCGATTAGTTTATATCACTTATTATTGCAAGAATCATTTTTCGAGTCGGAGGAACAGATACAAACTCACCATACGTTAATGAACTATTTAAATGTACCGCTATACCGTATTAATGAAGCACGCTTGAAGTTAGAGGCGATCGGTTTACTAAAGACGTACCGTGAGCAAACGGATGATCGTGATACGTACACGTATGTTGTTCAAGCGCCCTTTAGTCCAGAACGTTTTTTCCAAGATGTGATGCTAGCGGAGTTATTATTCCGACAAATCGGAGAACAAAAGTTCTCATTCTTAAAACGCCATTATACAAAAAGTGCTATGGAAATTCGAGGGGAAAATATAACGACAACTTTTGAACACGTATTCTCTTCCGTTGAACCGTCAGAGTCGGTCGTACATACGACGGATAGAGGGGAGAAAGAGTTGACGAGCCCGCAAGTACCGTTAGAAACGTCTCTTGATTTTACACTTTTACAAGAACGTTTTCGTAAAAAACGTGTACCGCTCGAGCAATTATTTACGGAAAAGAATAAGACGGTGATGACTCAACTTGCCGTTATTTATGACTTAAGTATACATGAAATAGAAAAAGCACTCGAATGGGCGCTCACGGATCGGTACGAACTTGATATCGATCAATTTAAAAAGGCGTGTCACGATATTTTCCGGATGAAAGAAAACGTCATCGCAAAAAGTGATGATCATAACGTTGCAACAAAAAATGATCGTGGGGTTACAAAAGAAGGAGAGCGTGGCATCGCAACAAAAGAGGGACAAATGAAGCGCGAAACGCAAAGGACCGAAACGGTGCAGCGTGCGGGTATTAAGCCAAAATCGAAAGTGGACAAACTGATCGAACGGTTTGAGACAGCCTCTCCGAAACAAGTGTTAGAAGATTTATCGAGTGGACGTAACGCATCGGAACAAGATATGTTATTCATTCGTGATCTTATGTTACGTCAAGGGTTGCCAGCTCCCGTGATGAACGTACTTATTCATTTTGTCATGTTACGTTCGGATATGAAATTACCGCGAAACTATATGGAAACCGTTGCGAGCAATTGGTCGCGAAAGAAATTTAAGACTGCGAAAGAGGCATTTTTATTCGCTCGTAAACAGATGAAAAAGCGGCCTGAAAGACAGCAAAAACATGTGCGTAAACAACAACATGATGAAGTATTACCAGAATGGTTTAAAAACCGCGGAAATGAACGTAGTA
>DATGRY010000063.1:0-20263 GCA_035303165.1 Pseudogracilibacillus sp. | reverse complement strand
AATATGCAACAAAAAACATGAAACATAGGAGATTTTGTCAAAATGAAATCTTTCCCACTTAAAGATCATATAAAATTTATTGTTCCTTCTTTAATCGGTATCTTTTTATTTATGACACCAATTAAAATCGACGGTGACTTTACGATACCGATCGCTCTGTTAGCTGGTATTGTCGAAAATGGTCTAAGTAATTATTTATCGTTCATTATGATGTTAATCATCGTTTTAACTGCTGTTTTTACGACAGTTTGTAAATTTAATCCATCGCTCGTTAAGGAAGTACCTTTTTTCCAACGGTTATTTATCGTCGGTAATTTTTGGACGAGCGTTCGTATCGTTGCAGCGGTCTTTGCTGTCCTCGTTTATTTCCAACTCGGTTCCGATGTCATTTACGGGGAAGATACAGGGGCACTTTTACTCGATGGATTGTTACACGTCCTATTTTCCGTCTTTTTATTTGCGGGTTTTTTCTTACCACTTTTAACGAACTTCGGTTTACTCGAATTTATCGGTTCATTCATGACAGAAATTATGCGTCCACTATTTCGACTTCCAGGACGCTCGTCCATCGACGCATTAGCTTCTTGGATCGGTGATGGGACGATCGGAGTTTTACTGACAAGTAAACAATATGAAGACGGATTTTATACGAAACGAGAAGCTGCCATTATCGGAACGACGTTTTCCATCGTCTCGATTACATTTACACTCATCATCATTCAAGAAATGGATTTAACGCATAAATTTTTACCGTTTTATTTCACCGTCGTTATCGCTGGACTCGTCGCAGCACTTATTATGCCACGAATTCCGCCTTTATCACGGAAAGAAGATGAATATATTGATCCCGAGCAAGAAAAAATGGATGAGTCGATTCCGACGGGTCATAATGCTTTTACGTACGGTTATGAAAAGGCCATTTACCGCAGCCGACAAGAAACGAGTTTCATGAACTTTTTAAAAGAAGGGTTTCAAAACGTCCTCGATATGTGGATGGGGGTTGCACCAGTCGTCATGGCGTTTGGACTCGTGGCACTCATGGTCGCGGAAAATACTCCCGTTTTCCAATGGCTCGGTATTCCATTTATTCCACTACTAGAACTTATGCAAGTTCCACATGCGGTCGAAGCATCGCAAACGATATTAATCGGTTTTGCCGATATGTTTTTACCAGCAATTATCGGTGCATCGATCGAAGCAGAAATTACACGATTTATTATCGCTGCGTTATCTGTCACGCAACTTATTTATATGTCGGAAGTCGGTGGACTTTTACTCGGTTCAAAAGTTCCCGTTTCATTTAAAGACCTCGTCGCTATCTTTTTATTGCGGACGATTATTACGCTTCCAATTATCGTGTTATTAGCCCACATCTTTTTCTAAAAAAACTGTCGCACAGTCCCTTATACGAAAAAGAGTCGAACTCGGATCGAGAACGAGCGCGACTCTTTTTCATTTTTCAAAAGCTTTTACAACCATTACAATTTTCGTTCATTGCGGAGTAGTTCTAAATGTTTTACTGTCGGTGTTAAATGAACTAAAAAATATGCTTCACGTAGCTTGCGTTCCACTGCACTTGATTTTACGTAGCCACTACCACCTTGATGAATCATCGCCGCTTGCACCGCTTCTAACGTCGTATATACACTGTGTAAACGGATGGACAATATGTCATCCCAATGAAGTCCAGTTTCATCAATCGCAGCTATTAAATGAGACCGGAGACGGTTATTTTTTTGTTCGAGATCTTCAGGTTGTGTACGAAGATATTTATTTACGTTTCCTTGCTTATCACTTACTAGCTTCATTCGATCAACACTTGCTGCCGTCACACCTAACGCTAGTGGGACTTGATATGCGACAAAACTTGGACGTACTTCCTCGATAAAACCTTCCACATCTGTAGCGATAATTTGCTCATCTTGAATGAAGACGTCATCGAACGTGACCGCGTACGTTGCACTGCCATTTAAGCCAATATACCCTGTTCGTGAACGTAAATGGATATTGTCGTCATTACAATAGACGAACCCCATGATGCGTTTCTCACTATTTAACCCTGCAATAAATGCAAATGCGTGTTCACGTCCAATATTAGAGACAGCTGGTAAAGACCCATTGATCGTATAACCACCTCTCGCACGTTTTGCCGTTAAATGCAGTTTTTCTAAGTTTGCGAACGATTTTAACGGATTGGATAATCCTGTTCCAGCTAACAACGTTCCGTCTAACAGTTTTTGGAGCACGGCGTTCTGTAACGTTTCATTTTTCGTATGTGTTACATACGTGATCGCGGCGAATTGGCACCATAGACAAAACGCTGTCGTCATACATACTTTTGCCGTCTCTTCAATCACAGCAAAACGTTTTAAAAGCGTATTAAATCGCTCATTACTCGGTTGAAAAAAATGTTCTTTCCCTAATTGTTCGATGAACGATTTTGCATAAAAAGCATTTTCATCAATTGACTTTACGTGCGGTGCCAATTCCTTACTAATTAATGCGGCTAGTTTTTCATAGTCTACTAATTGTTTCGTAACCATCGTTCACACTCACCTTTTTTATCATTCATCATCACCTAATTCGGTAATCGCGTCGATCGGCGCGCTAACAGCATCCCGTGCTCGTTCTACAGCTTGTTGGTTCGGTGCATCGTAAAAGCAGAGACATTTCGTCATATCTTCACAGACATATGTTCTTGCAAATGACACTTCCGGCACTTCTTCGTAATGAACGGAATTCTTCTTTTTTCGTTCCAAATATTGTTCCATCGTTAAATGTTCCGGTAAGTTCCATTCGACGACGTAATTAACCTTTTCTTTCTCTTTTTTCACATCTTCAATATCCTCACCTATTAAGCGGACTTCCTTCGTCAACTGGACCGCTAACTGATGATCCTCGAAAACTTTCGCGATATTTTCGAGATGATCTGTTTCAATAATGAAAAATAATTGCGATAAATCTTTTGCAATTTGTACTTCGATGAAAGCAGAGTCACCCAACTTTTCCTCTACACGATTAATTTTCGCCTTTAAATCTTCCTTCGTTACACCGTTTTTTTCTACTGTCGTTTCTACTAAATATAAGCTCATGATAAATCCTCTCCTTATCTTTTTTATAATTGAAAGCGTAAAAGCTTTTTACAACTCATTTCTATGAACGTTAACAATCGATCTAACATAAAACCTAGTAAACCGATAATGACAATTCCTGCAAGTACGTTTGCCATATTCAACGTATTTCTTGAATCAACGATTAAATAGCCTAATCCTGATTGGGAGCCGACCATTTCTCCAGCAACTAGAAAGACCCAAGCTGTCGCTAACGCTAAATGGAGACCACTAATGATCGATGGCAACGCAGCAGGAAAAATAACTTTTTGATACGTTTGTAATGTAGAAAACTGCAAATTTGCCGCCAATTTTAAAAAATGATCTTCAACACTTCTCACCCCTTTTACTGTTGTAAGTAAAATTGGAAAAAATGCAGCGATAAAAATAATGACAATCGCTGGCATATCGCCTATACCGAAAGCTAAAACGATAAATGGCGACCATGCAACGGGCGAAATTGGTCGTAATATTTGTACGACCGGATCAATGATGTGCCACATATATTTACTACGCCCGAGAAGAAGACCGAGTAAAATACCACTTATTGCAGCACTTACATAGCCGAATATAAACCTAAACATACTTTCTTTCATATGAATAAATAATGTTCCGTCATGAAACAATTGTAAAAGAGCGATAAAAACTGTTGCCGGTCGAGGAAATAATGCTTCCTCATAATTGCCGAACATTGCAACGAGTTGCCAAACGAGAACGAGTAAAACGATTCCGATCGTAAAGTTTTTCACTTTATGAACCATCGCTTTCGCTCATTTTCTCTATAAATGAGGGGTCGACAAACTCCTCGTACGATGGCACATCATCCATTAATTGTAAACGCAAAATGCGATCCGATAATTTCTCATACTCTTCCTCTTCAATGTGTAACGAATCGAATGAAATCCACGCTAACGATACGTCTAACACTTCATCAGAAACGTCTAAGTACGTCTTTAGCGCATCGTACAATTGCTCCGTTTTTTCATCCGCCAACTTTCCTGCTTCTACGTAACTAGATACAAACGATGTGACAAGCTCTTTGTCTTGTTCGATAAACTCATCTCGCAAGACGAGCACACAGCAGTATGAGTTTGGCCATACATCTTCCGAATGTGCGAGTACTTTTCCTGCATCTAAATGAACCGCCAATGCACCAAACGGTTCGGCAACGACATAACTACTAATACGCTCTTCAGCAAGTGCAGCTGGCATCTCCGGCGGAGGCATTTCAATCAATTCGACCTCTTCATACGTAACTCCCTCTTCCATAAATAGTTCATTTAACAACAAGTGGTGGGCTGAATGTGTATGCGGGATTGCAACAGTTGTACCTCGCAAATCATTTGCATCATCGATATTGTGTGCACTAATGATGACATTCCCATCTTCATGTCCTAACGCCACAGCTTTTAAATCAATTCCGATATCTTTCGCCTGCATCGCGAGTTGCATCAAAACGGATGCGCCATCGATTTGACCGGCATTTAAAGCATCGATTAAATCCGGCCACGAGCTAAACTTCACTAACTCTAATTCGTAGTCATCGAACGATCCATCGTGCAAATAATGATCGTATAAAAGGGGAGCTGCATGCGTAATCGGTAAATAACCGATCTTTATTACTCGTTTTTCCGACGCCGTTTCATCTTGTGTGGAACAAGCGACCAATAATACTATTATAATAATCAATATACTCAGTTTTAACGTTCGCATCTTTCTAATCCTTTCTATATTTAAATGTAATACTCTAAGTTTTTCTTTTCGTGACTCCATTCGAACAGTTGTAAAATTTTCTTCCGATAAAGGTAGAACTGTTCACTCGACCGATCACGGTCATCTGGCAAATCGATCGCTATTTCTTCATACACTTTTCCAGGGTTTGCACTTAAAACAATAATCCGATCCGATAAATACACTGCCTCATCAATATCGTGGGTAACTAAAACGATCGTCGCTTCTTCATGGCGTTTCAATCGTACTAATTCATCTTGTAAATGATACCGATTAAACGTATCTAATGCCGCGAACGGTTCATCCATTAAAATGACAGACGGCTCCATTGCTAGTGCACGTGCGATCGCTACACGTTGTTGCATGCCACCAGATAATTCGTTCGGAAAACTTCGTTCATATCCTTTTAAGCCGACGAACGATATTGCATGAGATGCTTTTTGCTCTGTCGCTTTTTTCGATCCTGAAAGACCGAGTTGGACATTATCTAAGACGTTACGCCATGGCAATAAATTGTTATGTTGAAAAAGCATGACACATTCACGAGTCGGCTTTGTTACTTTCATCCTGTTAATAAAAACGTCCCCAACTGTCGGTTGCAGAAAACCACCAATAATATTTAATAGTGTACTTTTCCCACAACCACTCTCACCTAAAAGTGTAACAAGTTCACCTTTTCTTACATGAAATTGTATGTTTTCTAATACGACGTGTTCGACATCGTTATGTGGAAACGTTTTACGTACATTTTTTAACGTAATCATTTTCTCACCTTTTAATTATTTTTATAATTCATATCAACTTACTTCGTTTTAAATAATATTATACTTACTTTTATAATTATTGCAAGGTGTTTTATAAAATGTTCAAATGTACTTGTTGCAATTTTCACCTGTTAAAAAGAAAAGTAAGTATTAGCCTAAAACAGTTTATACTCGATGAAGAAAAAAGTGGGAAGAGTTTTTTATATCGTAAAATGATGAGGCAGTTTTCACTTTAAATGGTGAATTTACAAACTGAAAAAGGCGGCATAAGCCGCCCGTTTTTGCAGTTCTTTTTACGGATAATAAATCGGAGAACCTGGTCCTAAATCGATACCGAGGAATATCCAAACGATTAACATAATCGTCCAGATAATTAAAAAGACCAAGGAGTATGGAAGCATAACAGAAATAAGCGTTCCGATTCCCATTCTTTTATCGTATTTCTGTGCAAAGGCGATAATAAGAGCGAAATACGTCATGAGTGGTGTAATAATGTTCGTCGTCGAGTCAGCAATACGATACGCCATTTGCGTTACTTCCGGTGAATACCCTAATTGCATCATGATCGGCACGAAAATCGGTGCCATCATCGCCCACTTTGCTGAGGCACTCCCGATAAATAAATTAATAAACGCACAAATAATAATGAATACGATTAGAAGTGGAATTCCCGTTAACTTTATACTTTCCAAAAACTGTGCCCCGTACACACCTAGCACAAGTCCCATATTACTTTCCGCAAAGTAAGCTACGAACTGACCTGCAGTAAATGCTAAAACGATAAACATTCCCATCATTCCCATCGTTTTAGCTAGCTTGTCCGCTACGTCTTTATCATTTTTTATTTCTTTCGTTACATAGCCGTACACGAGTCCAGGCACGAAAAATAAAATCGCAATGATCGGAACGAGAGAATCCATAAATGGTGATTGAATAATACCTCCGTCATCCGCACGTAATGGACCATTAGACGGTAAAACGAGTAATGCCGTTGCAATAAGTGCGATTGCTACGGAAATAACTGCCCACAATAATCCTTTTTTCTCTGCCGGTTCTAATCCTTTTAAGTCCTCTTTATACTCACCAGAATATGCTCCAAGTCGTGGTTCAACAATTTTTTCTGTCACGAACGAACCTGCAATCGTTAAGACAAACACAGACACGACGATAAAATAATAGTTCATCGCGACGTTCATCGTATCGGCGTACGCTGGGTCAATCATTTTCGCTGCATCAATCGTCATTCCTGCTAACAGTGGATCGAGCGATGTTATAATTAAGTTCGCACTAAAACCTCCGGAAACACCCGCAAAAGCAGCCGTAAGTCCTGCAAGTGGATGTCGTCCAAGTCCAGCGAAAATAACAGCACCAAGTGGTGGTAAAACGACATAACCAGCATCTGAAGCAACACTCGACATAATTCCTGCGAATACGAGCCCTGCTGTAATGAGCGACTTCGGGATAAATAATACGAATCCTCTTAAAACCGCACTAATAAGTCCGGTGCTTTCCGCGATACCAATACCGAGCATCGTCACTAAAACGATACCTAGTGGTGCAAATAAAATGAAATTGTCCGTCATCGATGTAAAAATATAACGAATTCCTTCTTTGTTCAATAAGTTCGTCACTTCAACGAACGTTCCCGCTTCACCAGGATGTTCTACACGTATATTAAACTGCGAAATAAATGCAGATAAAATGAGCACAAGCACGGCTAAAATCGCAAACAGCGTCACTGGATGGGGAAGCTTGTTTCCGATGTGCTCAATTCTATCTAAAGACCGTTGTAATAGGCCACTTTTTTTCATCACGAAACCCTCCATGTTGTTATATAATTTTACGCCGTCTAATATTATATTCACTTTAATATACCTATTTCAAACCTTTTTTCCTAATTGATACATTTATCCTATTTTAAGTAACATTATCTTGTACAATTGTTGTACAAATTAGTCACTAGTTCAATTATTTTGTAGCAATCGTATAATGGTTATTTTATTTATGATAAAATAAATATGAAGATTCGATTTATGTTGAAATAACAGCGAAAGGATGTTTTACAAAATGGAAAGAACAGTAGCTGAACGCGGAATCGAATTCGATGAAAAGCGATTTACGAAGATAGACGTCATCAAAACGAGAAACACGAACGTGTTTGTCTTGAATTTTCTCCCGAAACAAGAAATGAAACAGCATGCTCATCCAGAAAAAGATTTATCCCTACACGTTCTCGAAGGATCGGGCACGTTATTCATTGATGATGAACAATTTACAATACAAAAAGGTGATATTATATATTGTGAAGCGCATGAGGAAGTTGGCTTTTTAAATGGAGAAAATGGGAAAACTTCAATATACGGAGTGTTAAGCAAAATCCCATCTGAATAAATAATGGCAAATAAGTGGCCGAACCTATCGTACGTAAAAGAAAATGTGACACAAAACGATGTACATCATGCTATCATGACAAATAATAACGTATGCCAGCATTTCTATTTAGTAGATGAACGACTTCAAACATTTTTACTGCGTTTTGCGTTCTATTTAGAACGCAATTTACAGCATATATACGATCATCCATCTAAAGCTACGTATTATTCTGATTGTTTTTCTCGACTCATTCAAACGTTTTTCGTTTTAACACAAATCATTAATACGATGAAGCAACGAAACTTTTTACTTGAACAACTTATGCGTAAAATCTTTTTACGGTACAATGTTTTCTTGCAAATGACGACATATTCACTTACTGGAAAAAATGCACACTTTATGACGCAACATTAAAAGAACAAGGTGAAAATTTATTAAAATTAATTTATCCGAAACGATTTATAAGGGAAGGTAAAAAGTGTACTTTAGGAGTAATTTGGGAAAGTGATCAGCAAGAAATTTACTTTGAACAGCTGTCCTTTACTCGCACTGTTTGAAATGAGAGTATTCTATAACTGATTTATCGCTTTGAGCATAATAAAAATCCTTTATATTGGATTATTGGATAGAGTCTATCCAAATCAAATATAAAGGATAATTAAATTTCTTTTCAATGATCCATTTATTTTCTTAAATCATATACTTTCATTTAACAAAGTTCTTTTTTAATAATATTGACCGTCCGATCAACGATATCTTTCACCATCAATTCCCCAAGTTCCGCTGATCCTTTTGTCGGATTACTGAGCGCACCTGATGGATCGATTCGTTCAGGATCCTCTGGATACGTATCGTAGGACGGGTATGTTAAGTCCGCTACTTCTTTCGCTTTATCCATTTTTACTAATTCCGGTCGTAAATATAACATCAATGATGTTTCTAATAAACCCGCATGTTCTAACTCCATACTTTTCATTCCATGTTCACGCAGTTTTTCTACTACATTCTCGCTCATATCTCCAGGACTTACTTTAATTATTTTTACCGAAGATGTCGTCTCCTGTAATACTAAATCAATCGCCTCATGTAAAAACATCGAGTTTTCATAGTGACCATCGAAAAGAACGATTTTATCCGCTCCATGGCGAATAAGTTCCTTTAAAATATCCTTGACAAGTAAAATTAGCGTATTCGCACTTAAACTTGTCGTTCCTGGAAAACTTTGACCACCTCCGGAACGTTGCATCGATTTATATCCATAAGTGATTGGTGGTGCCACAATCCCGTCTACTTTTTCAGCAATCAATTTACATTTGTAAAAGGCTTGATACGTATCCGTTCCGAGTGGCATATGATAGGCATGTTGTTCCAAGGAGCCAACCGGTAAAATCACTACCGAGCCTTGCTCTAATTTTTTGACATATTCTGGCCAAGTCATTTCCGACATGAGCACCGTCATAAAACCCCTCCTAATCTATATAATAATATTTCAGCAACATTTATCACTATTCATTCTTTCATGATGAACTAGTGAACGAATTTAGTTGCGAAACGATTATTTGTATTTCTTGTTCCTTCCGTTTCATTTTCGCTTTCTAAACGATAAGGGAGGGGAAGGGGCAACCTTCATTTTCCCTCTCCTTTTTAACAACTAAGAAAATACTATTCTACACGTGCACAACATGTTGCTTACAAATGAAACTCCCTAGGAACGTTCATCAAAGGTGTCGTTCCTGGATGTTTATATGAATACTTTTTACTTGGCCGTAAACGAAGACTAATTAGCGACTCCAACAGTTTCATTCCTGCCGCAACAGGATTAATGACAGGAACATTTACTTCTCGCTCGACTATCTTTTCAATTCCTGTCATGACGCCACAGCCTAAAATAATTACTTCAGCATAGTCTTCCTTGACAGCACGTAACGACTCCTCAATGACTAAATCCGTTACGTTCTTTCGATTATAGAAAGCTTCCTCCGATTGTATGGGCGGTGATTTTAAAGAAGCTAGTTTGCTCTCGGCACCACAACGGTGAACTGCGTCTTTATAGACCCATCTAGACTCGGGGCCTACTGTAATAATGGAAAAGCTCTCTCCAATCAATTTAGCTATATGGATCGATGCTTCCCCTATACCAACAACAGGCTTATTCGTAATTTCCTTTGCAGCATGAATTGCTGGGTCAGCGAAACAACCAATTACATATCCGTCATACTTCCCTTTCTTCTCCGATGCAATTATTTCTTTTAAAATATATGAGCTAGCAATTTCTTTCGTATAAGCATTGTTAATCGACACAGGGCCACCATCTGGACTTTTGCATGTTATATTTGTTTCTGGGGCTGTATATTTCCGTATGTTTTCCAACATAAGAGTAGAAATATCATCGTTTACATCTGGATTGATAACATAAATGTCCATCTTCTCCCTCCTTTATTCACTTACCATCTGGACACTATCCGGATAAGTTGGAGATAACCAATATTTAGCTAAAACAAAATAGATTAGCCCAGAAACGAGCATTCCAATTAATAACATAAAATCCCAAGCAAAAAATGAAGCGATGACTCCTATAATATAAGCGACGAAAGCTACAGGATTAAATCCTTTGAAATAAGCATATCTTCCTTCGGACCAGTATAAATGATCCAAATCAATATAACGATTTCTTATAAGATAATAATCGACAATTATAATACCAGCTATCGGGGATATGAGACTACTCATAATTCCCATTGCATTCTCAATCGACTCACCAACTTTCCATGGTTGAGCAACTAAGGCAATACAAACGATCAAAATTGCCGATATTCTTAAATTTATCTTTTTATTAAAAATACTCGTCAAAATGTATGCCGAACCTAACACGTTTGCACCAGAGTTCGTCGAAAGTAGTGCGAGCACGAGAAACAACTGACAGAGGATCGCAATAAAGATAGAGTTTTGACCAACTGTTGCCGTTATGACTTCAACCGGATTACCATTTCCAGTTAAAACAGCCGATACCGCCCCGATAAAACCGAAGAGCAATGATGCTGGAACGAGCCCAATTAATTGGGCAACCGCAAATTTATTGTTCGTCTTTCCCCAAGAAGAAAGATCCGCTTTATCCGAAACTTTACATTCCCTTGCTACATCATTAAAACCGGCGACAACCATAATCCAACCACCTGCAATGACCATCGTTGCAAAAGCAACTTCTTTAAACCCACCTGACGTTTCTCCCATCGGCAGCACTTCTATCAGTGACACTTCATTCATCGTCAACAATAAATATAATAAATAAACTCCGATTATGAGTAAAATTGGTGAAACGAACCAGTTAAAAATGGCGACTAACTTCGCACCGTAAAACACAAGTAAAACTGTAACGATAGCAATAATCCCCATGGCAATAATTAAACTTTGAATACCGAACATTAATTTGAAAATTTCATTTAAAGCCATACCCGCAATCCATGTATTAAAACCGACCCAAAACACAGATGGTATGAGACGTAGTAGAGACCCAAACTGACTTCCTTTATACCCGAAAGATACCATTATACTAGAGGCGAAAGCAATTCCATATTTAATACCGATATCACTAACTAAAATAGATACACCCCAACAAAGCATTAGCCCTAAAAATAACGCAAGTAATATTTGATTTAACGTCATTATTTGCACAAAAGAGGCGCTTACTAAAAAAATACCTAATTGAACTGACATACCGAACCACGTGACACCCAATGTTATTGGACTTAGTACACGATCCTTTAATGTTAAAGGACGTAAGTCGCTGTTGTATAAATCATGTTTGTCCGATCGTTCAAACTGTTTCATACCTTCTCCCCCCAATAAATTTATAATTTCAATAAAGATTGTATCTTTACGTAAAAAGTAGATTAATTACTTCAGCCAAACGTCATACTTCTCGACTTTTAAAGATAAAACCGATAAACTCTTTAATAATTTGTTGTGCTAAATGACACGTAATACCTGACGGGTCGTAGTCTGGTGCAACTTCGACGAGGTCAAAACCGATGACATCTCCTTGACTTGCAATCACTTCTAAAATCGTTTGCACTTCATGGAAAGTAAAACCACCTGCAGATGGAGTACCTGTTCCCGGAGCAACGGACGGATCTAAACCATCGATATCAATCGTTACATAATATCTATCCGCCTTTGGAATTAATAGATCCACTTTATCTATCCCCAACTCCCTAATTTGTTTCGTTGATCTTATTATACTTCCGTAAGCCCTGGCATCATCAAAATCGCTTTTTAAACTACTTCCAACCCCCCGAATTCCTAATTGGGACATTCCCGAAACATAACTCATCTCCGAAAGACGTCGCATCGGGCTCCCTTGACCATACTTTTGACCGCCAGGGGCATCTGACCAGTCGAGGTGTGCATCGATTTGCACGACATAAAAATCACCTACTTGATCTAGCCCTTTACCAATAGCTGTTGTGATAGAGTGATCTCCACCGATCACTACTGGCAGTGCACCACGTTCTGTAATAGTTCGAACATCCTTTTCAATATTTTTGAAACTATAATGCAAATCACCATGTAAAATATCGACATCACCGCAGTCAACAATAGAAACGTCTTGTAAAAACGTATCATCCCGTTCATGATCATAAAAACCGGATTCATTATTCCCTAAAGTCGAGGCTTCACGGATCCTTCTCGGAGCAAGACGAGCGCCAGAGCGATAAGCAGTACCCATATCATAAGGCACACCTAATATAGCCACATCTGCCTGTAATGAATTTAAATCTTGCTGAACATTATGTTTTCCAAAGCTACTAATACCTACAATTGGTATATTTACTCTGTTATCCGACATGAATTATCCCTCCAAAATTAATATGCTATTGTATGTGTACATACTATTTTATAAGATATGTAAGCCCTTTTATATATAATTTTGCATCAAATACCTGTTATTGTTTTACAGTATGTATTATAATACTCTCGATTAATATAAATGTGTTAAAGTACCACAAAATGGGTCTAACTTTATAAAATAACGGAGGACCTTTATCGATACTATTTTTCACGTTAAATATGAATATTTGGAGGGATAAAAGTGGATGAGATCGACATTCAAATTATAGAGATTTTACAGTTGGAGGGAAGAATTTCAATTAGTGATCTATCAAAACGAATTGCATTGAGCAGACCGAGTGTAAATGAACGAGTGCAACGATTACAGGAAAAGGGGGTAATCAGAGGCTATAAGGCGATTGTCCATCCGGAATCGGTTGGTAGAAACTTGTTAGTTATGATCGAGTTAATTAATTTGCGTGTTCCAATGAATAAGTTTGAAGAACATATAAAAAATAATGTTCCGCAAGTAATCGAATGTCATCGAGCGACGGGACATGTACACTACTATATAAAAGCCGCTTTAAAAGGAACTGACGAGCTGACGGATTTAATAAAGGATCTTTTGCCCTTTGGAGATACGAGGAGTTCGATCTTGCTCGGCACTCCCGTAGAAAACAACATCATTTTACCTTAATGTGTAGAGCAAGGAACAGTTTTCATTCCGAATAAACTTTGAGGATCGGAAAATATCATATCACGGCTAAATTATTTTATTCTGTGATCAGCAAGTCCGGCAACAATCGTTCCTTTAGCCGTAGACTATTACGATTTTAAATAATAAAATTTAAAATAATTGCTTAAATGTACAGAAATATTTATGGACAATTGGAAAGTGGAAGTTTTCAATATAGATTGGGAAAGTGTAAAGGAAGTCGTCATTTAATATTTTGTTCCGAACACGTTAGCAACTTTCACGTTAAGGTCGATTACTAACTTTAGCGCAAGAAATTACTGTGTATATACTAGACTATTAACTTTAACGTGAGAAAATATTTTTGCGCTATATTTTTAAAAAATATAGCGCAAAAATGTGGATGAGATCTACACCGAACAAAAATGGGCGGATATATTGGCGTCATATTGTCCCTACTTATTTTACCGGTTTACATTTTTGTTCAAAGTTCTTATTTTTCTCTTTTAATTTTTCATGCGCGGGTCCATTGCATCACGCAGGCCATCACCCATTAAGTTAAATCCGAGTACTGTTAACATAATTGCTAATCCAGGGAAAATCATCGTCCATGGTGCTGATTGTAAATAGTTTTTCGAGTCCGCTAACATTTTCCCCCACTCAGGTGCAGGTGGTTGCGCTCCTAACCCTAAGAAACCGAGTGCCGCTGCTTCTAAAATGGCTGTCGCAATTGCCAACGTACCTTGGACGACGACCGGCGCCATCGAGTTCGGTAAAATGTGCGAGAACAATATGCGCACATCCTTCATCCCGATCGAGCGAGCAGCCATAATATACTCGTCTTCCTTTATACTTAGTACGCGTGAGCGGATTAATCTACCGAAGTTCGGCACGTTAATGATCGCAATTGCAATTAACGCGTTACGTAACGATGGTCCTAAAACTGCCACGATCGCGATTGCAAGTAAAATAGACGGAAACGCGAGCATAATATCAAAAAAACGAGAAATAATGACATCTACCCAACGTCCGTAATACCCTGCAATAATTCCTAACAAACTACCGACGATGACAGAACCGACAACAGATGAAAATCCTACCCAAAGAGATATTCTTGCACCATAGACAATCCGTGAGAAAATATCTCGCCCGAAGTCATCCGTTCCTAGCCAATATTGTGCAGATGGTGGTTGTAATCGATCCGCCATCACTTGTTCATTGATTCCCTCTTTCGCAATGAACGGGGCAAAAATGGCAAGTAAAATAAAAAATAAAACGATAATCGTTCCAACAACAGCTACTTTGTTTTTTCGAAATTCTCGCCATGCTTCGCGCCATGGTCCCGCACTAGTCGTATCTTTTACTTCTATCTCTTCTATTTGTTCAACTTGCTTTGACATATGCTCACCTCCTAGTCATATTTAATCCGAGGATCAATTAACGTATATAATATATCGACGATTAAGTTGATCATGACGAAGAAAAATGCAACGATTAATATTCCTGATTGAATGACGGGGTAATCACGATATCCGATTGCATCGTAAATATACCGGCCAACTCCAGGCCAAGCGAATATTGTCTCTGTTAAAATTGCCCCACCTAGTAACATTCCCGTCTGTAGTCCGATTACTGTTAAGACAGGTATGATTGCATTTTTAAACGCATGTTTATAGACGACTAAAAACATTTTTTGTCCTTTCGCTCGAGCTGTCTGGATATAGTCCGTACGCATTACTTCTAACATACTTGACCGTGTCATCCGAGCAATAATAGCCATCGGGATCGTCGCTAAGGCAACTCCAGGTAATATTAAATGGCGAATTACTTCTTTTAACTGATCGAATCTACCTTGTATAATCGTATCAATAATATAAAAATGCGTAATCGGATCGACCGGATCACGACTCAGTGCTCGGCCAGTCGTCGGCAACCAACCTAACTCAAGTGCAAAACCCCACTGACCTAATAAACCTAACCAAAAAATCGGCATAGATACACCGATGAGCGCTAAAACCATCGCCGCATAGTCAAACCATGAATTTTGAAACCATGCCGAAATAATTCCTGCATTCACTCCAATAATAACCGCAATAATAATCGCAAAAAAAGCTAATTCCATTGTAGCGGCTAAATAAGGCCAAATTTCTTCTGCGACAGGCGCTCTCGTTCTTAACGATTCTCCAAGATCTCCTGAAAAAACGCCGACGATATAATCGAAATATTGTACATACCACGGCTTATCTAAACCGAGTTTTTCCGTTAATGCTTGTACAGCTTCAGGTGTTGCCTGCTGGCCGAGAATAACTTGCGCTGGATTTCCAGGAATCGCCCGAATAAGCATCGAGACTATTAATGTCATTCCAAGTAATACTGGAATTAATTGCAACAATCTTTTTCCAATATAACGGAGCATCGTATTCACCCCTTTATGCTATAGTTACATCCATTTGTATTTTCATTCGTTTTCAAAGATGAGAAAGGGGAGTGCTACCTCCCCCCTTCTAGAAAGTATTATTCGTTAAAATATACTTCGGAAAGTAAGTCGGAACCTGTTGGATGAGGTGAAAAACCTTCAAGCGTACTCGTTGCACCTAATAGTGGTGTAGAGTGAGCAATCGGTACCCAAGGAGCCTCTTCATGAACAATTTCCTGTGCCTCTTTGTACAGCTCAATTCGTTTATCTTCATCTATTTCCGTTTGTGCTTCGATGAGTAAGTCATGCATTTTATCGTTACTAAAGTACGTATAGTTGTTACTTCCGATGTTATCTTCATCAAGTAATACATAAATGAAGTTGTCTGGGTCTCCGTTATCACCAGTCCATCCTAACATAAATGCATCCGCTTCCCCTTTTTCAGCGAGCTCTAAATATGTTGCCCACTCATGGGAAACGATTTTCGCTGTTATACCTACATCTTCTAAGTTCTTTTGAATAACTTCTGCTACTTTTTCACCGTCTGGCATGTATGGACGTGGTACAGGCATTGCCCATAACTCCATTTCAAATCCATCCGGATATCCAGCTTCAGCTAGTAATTCTTTCGCTTTCTCTGGATCATAAGGATACCCTTCGATGCCATCATGATAACCAGATACAGACGGTGGTATTGGACCTACTGCCACATCAGCGCGCCCTTCGAAAAATGCTTCAATAATCGCTTCTTTATCGATTGCGTAGTTCATCGCCTGACGAACTAACTTGTCACCGAACGGCTCACGTGTAACTGTTAAACCGAGGTAACCAACGTTCATGGAAGGACGCTCGAATAACTGTAAATCCGGACTATCTTCAATTGTCACACCGTCAGATGGATTAATACCATCAGCTAAGTCCACTTCACCCGCAACTAACGCGTTTAAACGAGCCGAGTTATCAGGAATCGATTCAAAAACAACACGATCTAACTTCGGTAAACCTTCTTTCCAGTAATCTTCGAACTTTTCAATCGTAATGGAATCATTTGGCTTCCACTCAACGAACTTGAACGGGCCCGTTCCTACTGGATTTCTTTCAAAATCATCGTCGCCCATCTCTTCAAATGCTGTTGGACTTGCTATCGCAAACATATCCATCGCAATATTTTTCAAAAATGGTGCTTGTGGGCGCTTTAACTCAAATACTACAGTATACTCATCTTCCGCTGTAACGGATTCAATAATGTGCGATTCGTCATCACCAAATCCCCCAAACATCGAGCTATAATATGGGAACATTTCCGCATCCCCTGCAGCCCAACGTTCAAAGTTTGCAACGACTGCATCCGCGTTAAAATCTGTACCGTCGTGGAACTTAACGCCTTCTTCTAATTCAAATGTATACGTTAAACCGTCTTCTGACGTCTCCCAAGATTTCGCTAATCCTGGTTCGACAGCTGTTCCACCATCTTCGAATTTAAGTAACGTTTCGAAAATGTTTTTCGTTACTTTAAACGTTTCCCCCTCTGTCGTACGTGATGGATCTAGTGAGGTAGAGTCACCACCACGACCGAAAATTAACGTTCCACCTTCTGTTGCCTCTGTAGCTTCTTCTGAATCAGTAGCATCGCCACCGTCAGAACTGTCATCTGAACCGCCGCCCGAACATGCAACGAGTGCTGCTGTAACGAGCGCTAAAAGTAGTAGCAGCCAAAGTTTTGAACTACTAACTTTCATAACCAATCCCCCTTAAAATTGATTTAATTTATATCATAATTGTCGCTTTCCTTCGTATACAAGTGGCAAGCGACAGTATGACCGTTTTCTTGTTCCTTAAGTTCAGGAACCTTTTGCTCGCATATGTCCATTTTGAACGGACAACGCGTATGAAAAATACATCCTTTTGGAGGATTCGCCGGATTCGGCATATCCCCTTGTAACGGTACTTCTTCCTTTTCAAAATTTGGATCCGGAACAGGGACCGCTGAAAGCAACGCTTTCGTATACGGATGAAGTGGATTTTTATATAAATTTTCACTCTCTGAAATTTCAACAATTTTACCTAAGTACATGACGGCGATCCGATCACTTATATGACGAACAACACCTAAATCGTGTGCAATAAAAATGTACGTTAATTTAAACTCTTCTTGCAAATCTTTCATTAAGTTTAATACTTGAGCCTGAATAGACACATCAAGAGCCGAAACAGGTTCATCCGCTATAATTAATTGCGGATTCGTCATTAATGCTCGCGCAATTCCGATCCGTTGTCTTTGCCCACCACTAAATTGGTGCGGATAACGTCGTGCGTGAAACGAACTTAAACCGACAATTTCTAAAAATTCATGCACTTTTTTTCTCCGCTCTTTCGGATCATTCACACCGTGAACGAGTAATGGTTCACTTAAAATCTTCTCAATTGTATGGCGAGGGTTTAATGACGCATACGGATCTTGAAACACCATTTGAATATTTTTTCGTAGGAGACGCATCTCCCGATGCGATAGCGCCGTTAACTCTTTTCCTTGAAAATGAACGCTTCCCTCCGTCGGTTCTATTAAACGCATAATTAATCTACCTGTCGTAGATTTTCCGCAACCCGATTCGCCTACAATACCGAGCGTTTCCCCCTCGTAAACAGTGAACGATATACTGTTAACTGCACGAACGAAACTCGTAGGCTTTCCAAAGATGTTTTTGGCAACGGGAAAGTCCTTTTTTAAGTTTTCAACTTTTAACAGCGGTTTTGTCATGATCGTTCACACCCTCTTCATCAAATAAGAAGCATCTAACTTTTTTATTTTCGGCTGTTTCGTATATCGGTGGGGACTCTTCTGTGCAACGGCCGAACTTTGCTTCACAACGACTTGCAAACTGACAACCTTGTTTTACAGAACCAGGAATTGGCACGTTACCACGGATTGAATAGAGACGCTCTGTCTTTTTTCGAATATCCGGTACAGAAGCAATGAGTCCCTTCGTATACGGGTGTTGTGGATTGCGAAATAGTTCCTCAACAGTTGCTTCTTCGACGACCTGTCCTGCATACATAACTATAACTCGTTCACATATTTCTGCTACAACACCTAAGTCGTGCGTTATAAGCATAATTGCCGTATTAAATTCATCATTTAGACGTTTCATCAGCTTTAATATTTGTGCTTGCGTTGTCACATCAAGCGCCGTCGTCGGTTCGTCCGCAATGAGAAGTTTCGGATTACAAATAAGTGCCATCGCGATCATAACACGTTGACGCATCCCACCAGACAATTGATGCGGGTACTCATTCATAATTTCCTCTGCTCGCGGTAAACCGACCGTCCGCAACATGTCGATACATTGTTCCTTTGCTACTTGCTTCGACATATCTTTATGAATTAAAACTGCCTCTAACATTTGGTTTCCAATAGTAAATAACGGATTTAATGACGTCATAGGCTCTTGGAAAATCATCGCGATATCGTTTCCGCGAATTTTACGCATCTGTTTATCCGATAACGTTAATAAATTTTTATCGTATAAATGGATTTTTCCATCTGTTACTTTCCCAGGTGGGCTCGGAACAAGTCCCATAATCGATAAGGAGGTTACGCTTTTTCCACTACCTGATTCTCCGACGATTCCGAGTACTTCTCCCTCTTTAACATGAAAACTAACGTTATTTACTGCTGGAATCTCTCCAGAATCAGTGAAGAAAGTTGTTTCTAAATTTTCAACCTTTAGTATTGTCTGCGCTTCCATTTGCGAACCTCCGTTCAGAGAAAAATAAATTTCAATTATATTATACATATGTTAATAATAAAAACAATAAGAATTTTAATGTTATAACAATACGAATTGTCTGAATTCCTTTAACACTTTTGGATATTAATGTAATAAAGTTAGTCGCTATTTCCCCATTATAATCAACTTTTAAAGATGTTTTTTCTCTTATTCCCCCATTTACAGCGAGATATTTTGTAAGAATTGGTACTTATTTTTTACATAAATTTTTGAAGTGTTTTCGTTATGTTAATGTTCAGTTCTCAACTTTCGCAGGTTGAAACAGGCAGATATGCCTTGATGTAATTGGGTAAACCTGCAATCCATTGTTGTAATTGACTTTTGATTAACTTTTGAATTCTTTTATTAGTATGTTTAAGGGTATCTTCAAGAAGCTCAATTAATTGTTGTAAAGCAACAACCCAATCAAGTTCATTTACTTCGTCACATAATTCATAAAATAGGCCACCAATCGTTCTATCATCTGTACTGCAGCGATTTTGCCATGACAGTACAATATATCTGGTGAATACAATGGTCGTGTGACTGATGAGCGCATCATATGAACGACTTTGAAACTC
>DATGRY010000062.1:0-9339 GCA_035303165.1 Pseudogracilibacillus sp. | reverse complement strand
CGGGCTTTCACGGAGGTGCAGAAGCAAAAATGTAGGGAAGAAACGGAAACGGAGATTTTTACGAAATGTCTAGGTTAGAGGGCAAGGTGAGGAGCGAAAAATGCGATTTACGCGTTCATATAAAGGCAACGCCAAAAATGTTCATTCAATACCGACAACGACAAAACGAATGGTGGCGATTCAACTAAAAACGACGATGAAATACGTCAACTACGAACATAAACATTGGAAAAACTCAGAAAAAGGATGTTATTTCACGTACAGTGCGTTTTGTTCGGTTGCAAGTTACGTGTTTTACCGTACTATGTACAACCTTAGAAGTAGAGGGAGTTTTATATCGGAGCGTGTTTGATGTTTTCATCGGGTAAAATGAAATATCCCCTATAAGTTTGTTGCTACTTATAGAGGGAGTCGTTCCAGTTTATTACCGTGCTGTTTAACGATGTTTTTTCTTTTTTTCGTTTAAGCCGACATTTTTCTCGCGTCGCTTCCCCACCGCGAATGAGTATGTGTCTAGCACTAGGTTTCCGCACGACGTTATGAACGTTGTTTTTCTTGCTTCTTTCGTTCGAGTCGATATTTTTCTCGCGTCGCTTCCCCACCGCGAATGTGACGAACCGATTTATGATATTCTAAAATTTCTTTTACTTGCTTGGCTAGTTCTGCATTAATTTCTGGTAGTCGCTCGGTCAAATCTTTATGCACGGTACTTTTGGAAACGCCAAATTCTTTGGCGATCATCCGAACCGTCTTACGCGTCTCGACGACGTAGTTACCGATTCGGAGTGTTCTCTCTTTAATATAATCATGCACACCGTTCGCCTCCTTAAGTTGTTTTTCCTGAGGTGTTTAGCGAGACAAATTGCGGTGTTGACATGCTAGAACGAATCTTCGTATCCGTTTGCTACTTTACGTTTGTATACAAGTTGCAACGAGCTGTAACACGTAGACGTAAAAATTTGTAATAGACAAAACTTGTTTTTCATTCAGCTTCGCTTTCGCGTAGCATGTGCCGTCATATGCCGTAGGTTTTGCGGTATGATGGGAGCGCATCGTGTTGGATTGAAATTTTTACTAACGCGTGATCGTGTATGACATGTCATGCAAGTTCTCTAGCGTGTTAGTTGTTGACTGTGCGATAACTTGTTGTTCTTATTTGTGTACTGCAACTTTACGGAGCGTTAAATACACACGCAGTACAGAAGTAATCTAAAGTAGGAAGCGTGCTTCATGTATGGATGTTTTCCAATCTTGTATCTACTTGCTCTGCACAGTCTCTTGCAAACAGTTAAGTGCTAACTGTAATGTTATAGCAAATCGTATCACCGTCGACTGTATGTTTGATCGGTTCCCTTACTGTACGATCAATAACTTGGGGCTACGACGAAGACTTAAGGATATTTTCATAGATGATTTTGCATACTCAATTTCTTACACGCAACGCTTATCGTTTCAAACACCTTTGAAACCGCAATAAATACGCCGTCACTTCTTTCACATCATACTTTTTACGTTTCACGTTACTTACCGCTTCAAAACTATTTGTCTACGTACTACATCACCAATATGAATAGGCGATATGGACGTTCGTAATCTGACAATCGTAATGATCCGATCCGTTAAAGCGATCTCGTATGTATCTATTGCATCGTTAATCGTGCTTACACGTTATAGCGCTTTAAAATCATACACGATTATTGTTACACAATGAAACATACTCGCACCCCAGATTTTCTAATGCACTATTAATCATATTTTATTAAGACGACTGTTCATTTATGATTATTAATCACGTTTATACGTAAGTTTCATGACGTATTGAAGGGGACAACTTTCGTTTTTCTTTCATCTGTTGAGGTGCGAGACATTTTTTAAGTAAGCGGTAAAACATAAACAAACGTATAGCTGTAAAAGTTATCTAGCTTTATGTCATATTTCATTTAGGAGATTATACTGTAATTGAAAATGATCTGTCATAATTCATTTCATTACGTACAGTGCGAAGATTTCCTTAAGGAATTGTTTGAACAACAAAAAAACCTAAAGCTAGAATCTTTATCTAGCTTTAGGTCGTTTCTCATTTGGGGGATTATACTGTAATTGAAAATGATACGTCGCGATTCGTTTCTGTTGCAGCGTCTTCATCTTCTTTATCCGGAGTTTCTTCTAAATCTTCCGCATCTTCTTCATTGCTTTCTTCATCGATTTCTTCCGACTTTTCTTTCGCTTCTTCTAATTGACTCGTATCTAAATCGATTAATTTCGATAACGGTTCGTTAAAGAAGTCTTCCGGATTTACTTCAATTTCACCTTTACGAATTTCAAAGTGAACATGGTTGCCACTTTCTTCGTTAAAAATGTTCTTCCCGGCTTGTCCAATCGTATCGCCTTGTTTCACTTCGTCCCCAACGTCTACTTGGACATCGTTTAAACTAGCATAATACGTTGAAATTTGTTCACCGTGATGTAAGACGACAATTTGACCGAGTAATGGATCTTCCCGCACCTCTTGTACTTTTCCACTGAGCGCAGCCGTTACTTGGAACGATTCCCCGTCATCTGCTGCGATATTCACTCCCGTACTTTGATAGTAACGACTGTTGTAGAGCGTTAAGCCTTTCTCTTGTTCTTCCTCACTTGCATCGTAATCGTAAAACTTCGTCACGATTTCCGCTTGAACATCTTCAGCGACGGGCATTTTAATGATTTCTTCATGTTGTAGGACGGATTCAGCTTTTTCATCGAACATGTCGTCGTTATAAGATGGCATTTCCGCGATGTCATCTATACCTTCAGTCGCTTTATGTTGAACTTGTTGATATAAAACGACACCTGTTATGAGAAAGATTGCTAATACGATATATAATGCTGGGAAAAACCACTTTTTCTTCCATAGTTTGCTCCATTTATTTTTGGAACCGCCTGGAAATTCTTGCATTTTCATCACCTCACAAACCATTGTGAACAGATTCCTTGAATTATATACATAAAATGCTAGAATTTCGGCGAACAATGCTATATTTCTGTTTACACGTTCATAAAATGCCATATGATTGCATCAGATTACCTATGCAGGTAGCTCTTTCTTTATCTCGTACAATAACTAGTTTTGCTTTTATGGACATAATGTTATATAAAATAACTATTATTTTTCGTTTAGAAACTTTTGTTAATTTCTATGTTCGTATATAACAAAAAACATGCTCCGCACTTTCGACGTGTACGTGAGCATGTTGTCATTGTTTTATAGAGAAAAAATTAAAAGAATATCCTTTCTTTTATATCTTTTCACATTCATTCTTTCCCACACTTCGTATGACAATGGTTGTATCGCGATCGGTTCCTCATTTTTAACAATTCTACCATCGCTTCTTTTACGTCTCCTTTACGCAGTAAAAAGAAATAAGACTTTCATCTAATCGTTAGCAACGATAGCGGGAGCGGCTTTGTCTATCGTGGAAATCCCTACACCTTGATAATAATACGTTAATATATCACGGTAGTTTTTCCCTTCCTCCGCCATGCCGTTTGCCCCGTACTGACTCATTCCGACTCCGTGACCGTATCCTTTCGTCGTAAAAATAAAATGGTTGTCGCGCTGTTCGATCGCAAAATCGCTCGAACGTAAATGCAGTTTCTCACGTACCTCACGTCCTGTAAATGTTTCTCCTGCTATTTCAACTTCGCTGACACGATTACTTTCATTGCGCGTTATTTTAATTGGTATATTCGGAGAACTATTTAACGTAATGTCGAGAGCTTTTGCGACATCAGTCATGTCGATGATCGTTTGATTCGTAAACTTCGGATGTGCTTCTTCCCATTTGCTTTCAACTGTTTGTAAATACGGTAAGTCGTTTCCCCAATAATTTTCTGCGGCTTCCGTATATCCGTTACTCATCGAAAAAAAAGTCGGCGTAATCGGTTCATCTTCATACGTAATTATTTCACCTTTCGTCGCTTGAACCGCTTTTTCTGCCTTTTCGTGTTTCCAATAATAGTCGGCACCTAACGTTTGTTGCAATTCGGCTTCATCTTGATAAACTTGATGTTCTACACTGTCTAATATCGCTTCATTTCCTTCATGATGTAGCAAATGGTTAATGACGTACGTTCTTGCAGCAACTGCCTGAGCTTTCAGCGCTTCTATTTCAAATTCTGCTGGCATTTCTGATAAGACGACATGGGTGACATACTGTTCTAGTGGAACTTGCTCTCGTTCATTCGTATCCGTCCGTTGTACGGTGACGGTGACATCCTCTTCGTCAACGTCTTCATACACTTCGACAATATTCGTTTCTTTCGGTTCTTCCTCTACTTGTGCATGCAGTTTTACGATAATAGTCGGTAAAATAATAATCGCACATAACAAAAAAGCTACACATACAAGACTGAATTTTTTCCATTGTTGCTTCTCTTTTCTCGGTTGCTTTTGTACTGCACTTACGTTCTTTTTCCGTACCGCTTCTCTAGTTGATCGTTTCTTACGATGTTTCGATAATGAATATTTCATATTCGCCTCCTTTTTGCGCCGTCGTTTCATGTTCATTTCACTAGTTATATATATACGGAGACGAAGTAGAATAGAACTGTAGTTTTTTCATATACGTGCCTATACATTTTCACCATTTTAAACATACATTATGTTTACAGTGACATAATCATAAGGGGATTGTTACTATTTATTTGCATAAAAATTACTTTTCAAGATTAAAAAGGGAAAAGGGGATGAGTTGAAGTTTTCAAAATTATTTACTTACTAATATTTATGGATGCGTGTACATACGTTCTACAAAACGGTATTCTCATTGTAATTAGTAAGGTTTGATCAGGCAAGAAAATAATATAGAGGTTAATTATCGTTAAGATGATGATCGTTCCACAAATTTCTAGTTAACATTTTAGTGAATTCGTAGCAAACACTTACGTTAATATAAGGGATGTGTAACACTAATTCTATTTTAGTCGAAAATGTGGGGGGGCGGCCGTAAAGTGTGTAATAGTAAAACGATTTTACGCGATAGTGTATAGGATCGAGCAAGGAATATGAAACAATAAAGTGTTTTCCACCGAACATGTATAGGATCAAACGCAATATTTGAAACACAAATTACGAAACACGCGATAGTGTGTAGGATCGACCGAGGAATATGAAACATTCGGATACATTTTCGCAATCCTGTTGGGGATGCAGGAACACTTTAAACGTTTTTGACAAAAATGTATAGGGTAAACCGCGAAAGTTGAAACAGTAATGCAGTTTTTCACGATCCTGTTGTGATCGTGAGGAGATTTTGAAACACGAAAGCGGTTTTGATCGATCCTGTATAGGATCAACCACAATATTTGAAACAGTAAAGTAGTTTTTCGAAATCCTGTTGGGGATGCAGGAACACTTTAAACGATTTTGCACGATTGTGTGGTGGATCAGCACCAAAATAAGAAACAGGATGAAGCTTTCACTAATGGGTGTAGATGTCACATTTTAAATAGCGACAAGACTTCAAGTGGATTATCATCTAAAGGAAGATCATAACACCCCCTATCTAATGACTTCGATTACTTTTTAATTAATGCGATTGAAAACTATTAAAACTATCTACTATCATTCACGGGGAAATTCATTCCTTTTATACAACATAGTAAAAAGGCAAACAGATCAATCGTCTATTTGCCTACAGTTTTCTATTTATTGCATTTCAAACGCAACGGAATCTTGGTTAAAACCAAGTTTAATAACGTTATCTTTCTTTTCATCCGCCGCTTTCAAATTAATACGTTTTATATTGGCACCGAGTGAATCTAATTTTCCAGCAAAGTCCACATAACCTCTATCTAAATGTTCTAACTTTGTCACTTCTGTTTCACCATCTGCACAGAGCCCAGCTAAAATGAGTGCAGCGGCAGCTCGTAAATCTGTCGATTGTACTTGGGCACCGTGTAATTCAATAGGACCTTTAATAATAACGTTGCGTCCTTCAATTTTCACTTTCGCATTCATCCGGCGGAACTCTTCGACGTGCATAAAACGATTTTCGAACACTGTTTCTGTTAAAATACTCGTACCTTCTGCTTTAAGCATTGCCACCATCATTTGCGATTGCATATCTGTAGGGAATCCTGGATGGGGTAACGTTTTTATATCTGTCGGTTTTAACGTTTTCGGACCGACGACGCGAATGCTGTTTTCCTTTTCTTCGATATAAACGCCCATCTCTCGTAACTTAGCAGTTAACGGTCGTAAATGTTCAATAACGACGTTTTCGACCGTCACATCCCCTTCTGTTACAGCTGAAGCGACCATAAATGTTCCGGCTTCAATACGATCTGGAATAATTGTATGTTCGGTGCCTTTTAACGATTTAACACCTTTTATTCGAATCGTTTCCGTACCTGCACCGATTATATTTGCACCCATCTTGTTTAAATAACTCGCTAAATCGACGATTTCCGGCTCTTTTGCACAGTTTTCGATAATCGTCGTTCCCTCAGCCAACGTTGCAGCCATCATAATGTTTTCCGTCGCTCCGACACTTGCAACGTCTAAATAGATCGTATTTCCTTTTAATCGCCCATCAGTATATACTTCGACGAAGCCGTTTCCGATATTAACTTTTGCTCCTAATGCTTCAAACCCTTTTAAATGGAGATCAATCGGGCGTGAACCGATCGCACATCCGCCTGGCATGGCAACTCTTGCATGACCGTAGCGTGCAAGAAGTGGACCTAATACGAGGACAGAGGCACGCATTTTGCGTACATATTCGAAAGGAGCCTCCGTTTTTAATTGTTTTGTCGCATCAATTTTTACGACATTGTTTTTAAATTGTACATCTATGTTTAAGTTTTTTAATACTTCGTTAATCGTATATACGTCGTCTAATGTTGGTACATCTTTTATAATGCTCGTTCCTTCGTTCGCCATAATGCTTGCAGCAAGTACAGGAAGAACAGCGTTTTTTGCACCACCTATTTTTACGTTACCGCGTAACTTTTTACCGCCTTTAACAACGATTTTATCCATCTAAACAATTCTCCTTCAATATCTGTTCAATATAATATTATTCATTTAAAATGAACGGTGTTCCTTTTATTCGTTTTTTTATACAATAATTTTCTGTCATGTTGTCCATAGATTATTTTATTACATTTTTATGATGCTTGTTTAGATGAGCATATAAAGCAGAAACTACATAATTACATTTTCTCTTATACTCATCCGACAAAAATCTTTGCTCATTATATCATTTTTTACAGTTGTATAATAGTTATAATTTGAAAAACATGAGAAATGATAATGTTATGGAGAAGAATCCAATTATTACGTATATATTTTATTCGTTCACTTCGTGGATGTTTTCACAATTACTATTTTTATTAATTTTTGTCCTCAATTGTATAGTTTAGCGTATTTTTGTCATTTTGGGTAGTGAAAAATTGAAGTTATTGTAACGGATTTTGGAAATTTATTACGTTTCGTTGAATTTTTTGTTTAAATGAACAAAATGAGCCGTTCCGGCAACGATAAAAAATGTTATGACAATAATCGAATTGCATGGAAAAAAAGGTTTATTATAGTTAAAATAAATAGATTAAATCTTGTGACCATTGAATGATATCTAAAACGAAGCGACTGACCGTTGATCCGATTGCAATCGAAATGAAAATGAGTAAAATTCGTGCTTCTGTCACGTGATTTTTCCGTATGAAAAACTCTACATTTAATGCGATCATAGCTCTCCACGTTATATAAATAAATATGACATGGGATATCATTCCGATGATTGCTGAATATCCGATCGACAACATAGTATCACCCAAATTTTCATTATTATATAAAAACGTATATCGCTACAATGACATGAAGACGATATATTGTCAATCGTTTTCTAGCGATATCAAACGTCTTAGTTCTAAGATAGTGACTTCATGTCAATCCGTTTTCGAACGCACATACCTTAAGAACTACGTTGTATCATCTTTGTCGATTTCCCGGGAAATATCGTTTCACTTAAGACATAAAAATTGCCCATACAACATTTTTTATTTTCTTTTTCGTTTCTCATCATAGTCAAACTATTGCTCGCTACTTTATTGAAAAAACTAAATATTTGTATATAGCATGGGTTCTATTTCATGTCACTTACGTTATTACTATTTTTTTATAAACGTCTTCGTTTATATGATTCGTGCTTTCTCATTGCGTAATAATAGACAAACTGTAAGTAAATGTCGATTTTGATATGAATTTTTTGCAATAAAAAACCTCATAGCAAATGATGAGGTTATTTATTGGCAACGTCTAGTCGGTTAATTGCCCGATAAAGTGCAAGTTGTGCTCTTTTTACGTCTATATCTGGATTGTTCGATTCTAACAATTTCTCAGCACGTTCTTTCGCCCGTTTTGCGCGATCAACGTCGATCTCAGCTGACTTTTCTGCAGATTGGGCTAAAATCGTCACTTTATCCGGACGAACTTCTAAAAAGCCACCATTTACTGCGACGTAATCTGTTTCGTTTTCTCGCTTTAGGCGAACTGCATTAATTGCAAGAGGTGCAACTAATGGAATGTGTCCAGGTAATATACCGAGTTCACCACTTTCAGCTTTACAACTTAACATTTCATATTCGTCTTCCAAAACAGGTCCATCTGGCGTGACGACACTTACAGTGAGTGTTTTCAAATAAAACACCTCCCAATAATTGAACGTTTCAAACAAAATCTTTACAGGTGATTGTTATGAATCAATCACCCGTAAAGATGCACTTTTATTGCGTCATCTGTTTTGCTTTTTCGACAACTTCTTCAATTGGACCAACGAGACGGAACGCATCTTCCGGTAAATCGTCGTATTTACCTTCTAAAATTTCTTTGAATCCTCGTACTGTCTCTTTTACCGGTACATATGAGCCAGGTTGTCCTGTAAACTGCTCAGCGACGTGGAAGTTTTGTGATAAGAAGAACTGAATTCTTCTTGCACGTGAAACAGTTAACTTATCTTCATCACTTAACTCATCCATTCCGAGAATAGCGATAATATCTTGAAGTTCACGGTAACGTTGTAACGTACGTTGTACTTCTGTCGCTACTTCGTAATGTTCCTCACCGACGATTTCTGGGTCAAGTGCACGTGATGTAGACGCTAATGGGTCCACCGCTGGGTAAATTCCTTGTTCGGATAAACCACGATCTAAGTTTGTCGTCGCGTCTAAGTGAGCGAACGTTGTCGCTGGTGCCGGGTCCGTATAGTCGTCTGCAGGAACGTAAATTGCCTGGATCGACGTAACAGATCCTTTCGATGTGGATGTAATTCGTTCTTGTAATTGTCCCATTTCTGT
>DATGRY010000061.1:0-8528 GCA_035303165.1 Pseudogracilibacillus sp. | reverse complement strand
TTTCCACAGTTATTGAAAATTCCATTAAGCAAAACTATTTTACATGTAATATGTTTAACAATTGCATCCATCCTGTTAATAAATATTGTTATTATAGCACGATTATGACAGTTGTTTTCGCCATTATAAGAGCCCACGAGTGGTTGTAGCGTTTCCGATATGTAGAGGTAAATAGAGCCAACTCGTGGTAATCAGAAACTATGATGAATGAAGTTCAAATAAAACTGTAGCCGGATGCACGATTAAATTAATGACTTTTAATCGGTCGATGAAAACTGTCGCTCTATATCGATTGATAAAATACTTGCTATAAATATGTAAGTAAATGAAGTTTTTCATCCATTTACTGTTATAATGAACAAGAGTAATAGATTTGAGCGGTAGTTTATATGCGAACAGAGAGAAAGGGGATCGTCCATGAAAAAACTTTTATCGATCGTCTTCGATGCAGTTTTAACATCGCTTATACTGGCGAGCTGTCAGGCAACAAAGGAACAGGAAATGACCGGAGATCGTGATTTACCGCTCATCGAATCAAAGCAAGAGGAACGTCTGCACTTACCATCGGAAAAAGACGATCCAAAAGAGGAACATTCATTCGATGTAGAAGAAAGTTTGCTACAGGAAGGTAAACACGGCACCGTAGACTTAGATCGCTTTAACCGTTCTCCCGTTGAATGGGGTGAGCGAGTTACAGGTGTAAAAACTCATTTTCAAACGGATGAAAAAGAAATTGCTTTAACGTTCGATGTGTGCGGCGGTCATTATGGTAATGATTATGATGCAGAGTTAATCGAATTTTTACGAGCTGAACAAGTACCGGCAACTTTGTTCGTAAACGAACGGTGGATTCACGCAAATGAGACGTTATTTCTAGAATTGGCGGCCGATCCGTTATTTCAAATTGAAAATCACGGTACGAACCATGCACCTTTATCCGTAAACGGCGGAGAAGCTTGGGGAATTGCAGCGACAAATTCTGTAGAAGAAGTGTACGATGAAATAATGAGCAATCATCAAACAGTTCGAAACTTAACCGATAGAGAGATGTCATTATTTCGTTCTGGCACAGCGTATTACGATGAAGTGGCAGTCGAACTAGCGGAAGCCTTAGGTTATACAGTCGTTAATTTCGATATACTTGGCGATGCGGGAGCGACGTATTCATCCGATGAAGTAAAACGAGCACTCTTACAAGCTGAGCCCGGTTCTATCGCTCTACTGCACATGAATCAACCGACGAGCGGCACAGCTGCGGGAGTAAAAGAGGCTGTGTCAGTGTTACGCGAAAAAGGCTTCGAATTTGTGTTGCTTGAAGGTGAAATTTTGCGGTAATGATGATAAAATGTGTGCATAAGTAAACGTTACAAACTTTCATGATACTAATAAACAAACGAATGTAAGTTTAAAATCTATAAAATATCGACGTCGAAAGGAGGTCAACATCAATTGAATAAGTTCATTCTCCATGTGGAAGGAACCATCGTTTTTTTGTTAACTATTTATTTTTATTTCTCCTTACAACTAAACTGGCTTATCTTTTTCATTCTACTGTTTGCACCTGATTTGGCTATGGTAGGTTACTTAAAGAACGTGAAATTCGGCTCTATCATATATAACTTGGTACATACGTATACTCTCCCTGCGATTATGCTAGTTAGTAGTTTACAATTGCAACATGATTTTGTGTTCATGCTTAGCTTAATTTGGATAGCTCATATCGGAATGGATCGCATGCTAGGCTTCGGTCTAAAATATCCAACGCATTTTCATGACACACATCTAAATCGTGTATAGGGAAGGCTTCATAAGTTGAAGTCACACTAGTTACTATAGGACTTTCAAGGTACTATAAGTCTCAATATATAGCAACGACAGCTTTTTAAAAATCGTTTATACAAATGCCTAAAGCCCTGTCTCGTTTTATTAGCTGATTTTTCTGGCTGTTTTACGAGACTTTTTGTTAATCATTTTTCCCTTGGTGTTACAGTGAAATTTTGAAATGATCATTTCCAATAAACATTTTTTCATGACAAAAATCATGTATAATAAGTGATAGATTTTCTTTTCTATCCATCTCCCCAAATAACGTCAAGGTCATTTTCTCTTTCTGTAAAATCAATTTTCTGTTGACTAATATCGTAAATCGCTCGAAGCGTGTCCATATAAACTTCTAAGATAAATGGTATATCGCCTTCCAAAGTTTCTTTCATCTGTCCAAGGTGAGAATATTTTAACCGGACAGACTATGGTAAAATTGCAAAAAGTTGCCCGCCCAGGCACGGGTTACCGGACAAGTTTTGGCAAAACTGCAATAATTAGTCCGGCAAGGTGGGGTTACCCGGACTAAGTCGGAGCATTCATCAAAAGTTAGTCCCCCTAGGCGGCGCTACCAGGACTAATTCAGAGCAAATACCAAAAGTTAGTCCGCTTAGACGTCGCTTACCGGACAAGTTTTGACAAAACTGCGAAAAGTTGTCCGCTAAGGTACGGTTACCCGGACTAATTCGGGACAAACGCCAAAAGTTAGTCCGTCTAGACATGGCTTGCCGGACAAGTTTTGACAAAACTGCAATAATTAGTCCGGCAAGGTGGGGTTACCAGGACTAATTCGAAGCATTCATCGAAAGTTTGTCCCCCTAGGTGCCGCTACCAGGACTAATTCGGTGCAAATACCAAAAGTTAGTCCGCTTAGATGTCTCTTGCCGGACAAGTTTTGGTTAAACTGCGAAAAGTTGTCCGCTAAGGTACGGTTACCCGGACTAATTCGGAGCATTCATCAAAAGTTAGTCCCCCTAGGCGGCGCTACCCGGACTAATTTGGAACAGTCATCGAAAGTTTGTCCTCCAAGGTGCCGCTACCCGGACTAATTCGGAGCAGTCATCGAAAGTTTGTCCCCCAAGGCACGGGTTACCGGACAAACTGTGGTAAAACCGCTAAAATGAGTCCTCCAAAACACGCATACACGGGTTCTCGGACAAGTTTTGACAAAACCGCAAAAATTAGTCCGGCAAGACGCGGAAACCCAAGCAAACGAAAGGTCTGCATGGAAAAAGTACATACAGACCCTTGTAGACATAAAAAGAAAAGTATTTTTTAACATAAAATGTCGCGCCCTGAAAAATTTACTATACTTTCATATCCATTTACCGCTTATGACAGCCACATCCATTTCCAAATTTCTTGCGGCGTAGCATTTTTACCATACTTTTGAATACCTATTTTAAAGACTCTTCCTGCTAATTTTGTACATATCCATATGCTTACACATAAAATAATGATCGATAGCGCAACTTCCATCCAAACCCACTCTTCTAATATCGTTAAACGAAAAATCATAACAGATGGTGATGTAAAAGGAATGTAGGATACTGCTTTTACGACCGTACTATTTGGATCTTCTAGTACCGAGCGAAAGAATATAAGAGGAACAAATGGTAACATGAGCACCATTCCCTGAAAACTTCCCGCTGCAGATACATCCTCAATTGTCGCACCTAATCCAACAAACAAAGCTGCAAAAAGTAAATAACCTAACAGAGCGAATATTACAAATACTATCGTCTTAAACGTGAACAAATATGTGAAAATGGACATATCAAATTTCCATATAATGAATGGGATGGCGAGAGTAATCCAAACGAACACTTGGATCAATCCAAGAACAAAATAACCGTATATTTTGCCTTGCATTAATTCCCCCGGGGTAACAGAAGATAAAACGATCTCCGCCATTTTGTCTTTTCTCTCCTGGGAAGCACTTTGAAATGTCATCATGCCCGTATAAACGATAGATAATAAAATAATACCGGCAAATACCCCCGGAACAAACTGTTCAAGTATGTCTGGCGCCACTGTTCCATTCATGAACGCCTCATTCGCACCGTTAAAAACTGAAGACAATAAAAAAAATAGAACAAGCATTGCCGGAGTTAAAAACAATCCGGTCAAAAATGATTTACTTTTCAGGTTACGTTTTATTTCCCAGCGTACTACCTTCATTGTATTACGCATGAAGAACACCTTCTATCGGTTCATATTTTTCTGTCGCAATCGCAATAAAAATTTCATGCAAAGATACTCGTTCAATGCTCATTTCGACAACGTATAATTGTTCTGGTAAAGAACGAATCCATTCCGTAATATTCGTATCACGTTGAATATAAATAATTGTCCGCTCGTCTTCGTGTTCAATATTTTCTATTCCCCGTACTTCTTTCCATATCTCCTTATTATTTTGCCCGTAAATAATACACTTCATATTCGCATGTGCTAACTTGATTTCTTCTAATGTTCCATATAAAACTTGCTTTCCTTCGTGAATTAAAAAGATGCGATCACACATTTCTTCGACTACATTCATTTGATGAGATGATAAAATAATCGCTGTCCCTTTTTTCGCAAGCTCACGTACCTCTTGTTTTAGTAACTCTTGACTTACTGGATCAAGCCCTGAAAAAGGTTCATCCAAGATGAGCAGCTTAGGCTCGTGAATAATTGTTCCGATGAATTGAATTTTTTGCGCCATCCCTTTTGACAATGTTTCAATCGTTCTATTTTCTTGCCCTGTTAAATCAAATTTTTCTAAATAGTAAGCAATACGGTCTTTTGCTTTTTTTAACGGATAGTCCTTCAACTCTGCTAAATATAAAAGCATATCGATTACTTTCACATTTCTATATAATCCACGCTCTTCCGGTAAGTACCCAATTTTGTTCCGTTTTAGTTTGCCAGACGTATGAAAATGAAAGTGAATCGAACCGTTATCGGGATATAAAATATCCATCAGAGTTCGAATAGTTGTTGATTTCCCTGCACCATTCGGACCAAGCAAAGCCAATACCTCTCCCTCACGTACATCAAAAGAAATACGATGTAAAACCTTTTTACTTTGAAAAGATTTTTCTAACTCACGTACCGATAAAATAAGCCCCATTATTTCACGGCTCCGTTTTTATCATACTTTTTTGACTTTCTTATAAATAAAGCAATGTATGTCATACAACATGGTACAAACAATGTTAATGCGACTACATATCCAACGCGCCCTATATTTTGTAACAAACCTGTTGTATTCCACGAAATAAAAATAAATAGAAGCAATATCCCTAATAAAATAGCACTCGCTTTTTGCCACGATTTCGCCAAGCGATTATATTTTTCTTTTGTCGTATTGGAATCGGTATAAATTGGCTTTGTCCCTTTCGGTGCTTTAAATATGTGCATATTATGTTCAGAACAAACATGCTCCCATCCAGCCATTTCAAATATATCAAAATACTCTCCTTGATCTGCTTCATCTAATAAACGGTAATCAATCGTATAAATGACATCTTCCGGTTCCCCCTTTTCAAGACGATAACCGAGAAAGGTGATTTTCGTTATATGCCAACCTTGCAGAGATTTCCTTCGCAATTTTTCCATGTCAGATTCCTCTAAAAAAGCCAACCCACCAGACATCATATATTTACTCTTTCTCATAACTTATCTCCTCCGCTAATCCACTTTCTGCAAACTGAATCATTACTTTTCGGCGCGCCATATCCCACTCGAGCGCCTCCCTACCTTTATTAGTTAATACGTATACCTTTCTACGTGAATCCGATTCACCATGTAATGAAATATAATCTTCTTTCAATAACTTTTTAATAATCGTATATAACGATGCCGGTCCAATAGAAAATGTACCGTCTGTCGTATCCTCTACTAATTTCATAACAGCATAGCCATGCCGTGGTTCAGTCAAAGCAGCCATAATATAAAATACAGAATCTGTTAACGGTTCAAATGTTTTCATATGCGCCTCCTCATGTATCACTTTATGATATATATCAATTTATAATATATCATAAAATGATATACATGGCAATTATTCATTTACATATTTTTAAGAAAAGAGTTTTCATTCGGTACTTTAAAATCGAATGTCACTCATCATCCATCACATTCCTAATTTATTTTCATGCGCATTTCTTTGCTTGCTAATTTAATCTTGAAATTATTTGTTGCTATCTTACAAATCACATGATAAAAACGTCGAATGGCTACTTTTCGCACATATAACTTGTTCTCCTATGTACTTGAAATTTTATTTATATTAAAATAAACCTATATAACGAGTAAAACAGATGATTCAACGCGTAATTTAGATGCTAAATTGATCATCAAGAAAGGAGGAACAGTATGAAATTTTCTTATAAGGAATACGGTGATCAAGATGCCCCATTCATCGTCTTTTTACATGGGGGCGGGGTAAGTAGTTGGATGTGGGAGCATCAAGTGAGACACTTTACAAATTACCATTGTGTCACGGTTGATTTACCAGAGCAGGGAAAAAGTACACAGTGTGGACCGTTTTCAATTGAGAATAGCGCCGATCAAATAAGCGAATTCATTCATAAACTAGCGAACGGAAAAGACGTAATCGTCGTCGGTTTTTCATTAGGCGCCCAAGTCCTAATCCAAATATTGAGCGAGTCCCCTAACCTCATTCATTATGCTATGATCAATAGCGCCTTAGTAAAGCCAAATAAACTTGGGGGAAAACTAATTAACCCGCTTCTTCGTCTTACATACCCATTGATTCAAAATCGCACATTTGCAAAACTGCAAGCGAAAACATTATTCATCGATGAGCATCACTTTGAAACATACTATAACGAAAGTAGCCAGATGGAACGGGAAACACTTGCTAGAATATTAAAAGAAAATATGTCCTTTCACATACCGAGCGGATTTGAAAAAGCGAAAGCGAACATACTCGTTACGGTCGGCGCAAAAGAAAAATCTGTCATGAAAAAATCAGCAGTTGACATCGTAAATAGTAACGATCATTGTACGGGAGTCATTATTTCAGAAGCTGGACACGGAGCGCCGTTGTCACACCCAAAATTGTTTAATGAAATGATTGAAAAATGGATAGACGGAGAGGAATTACCACGAAATTGTGAAATAATTGAATGAAGTTATGCATAAGAAAAAACTGTACGAAAATAAAACATAACAGAGGCACCCCCAAACTTGACTGCATCTAGGAGTGCCTCAAGCGCACTGAACGACTCCATTTTCGAATCATAACTATGAATCTATTTTTTGTTTAGCCGATGCCCCCCTTATGTTTCATCAGCCGCCATCATATCGACCCACGCTTCATAAATGAGTACCATCGCAAACGTATCGAGCTCACAATATTTTAATAAAGCCTCTTCCACTTTTTCTCGAACGGGGGTAGGTATATACTCATATTGCAGTCGTTCATAAGCAGACATTGCTGCTCCACCATCATTAATATCGCGAAATAAACCTTCATACTCCTTATAATCTTGTAATGAACCATCAAATAGATTCGTTAAATGCTCGTATGGATCGACGACTTGTCCGTCTTGAAACCTCACCCATACGTGATTATCGAAGTTTAAACTTTTCACTAACCCACGTCTACCGTATATAGGCTTCGAATATTTTTGCTGAATATACGTGGAGCTATTTAAAATTGCGGGTAACACGTCTTTTATCGAATTAGATCCTTCTGTATGGGGATCATAGTAATATCGTTTTACTAATTCGAATAAATCGACGATAAACTTCCTCTCTTCCCCTATATTATCTACTGGTCGTTCCTCAAGCACCTCATCGATAAATGCACATAATTCCTCTTTATCCTCTACAGGAGATTCATCATCTTGTAATTCGCGATATATTTCGTTTAACACCATTTTTTCGTGCGATGAATAAATAAATACCGTTCCATTATCTTGTCCAATTGCCTTTTTTAACGCCCGTACAAAAGCAACATTCGGATGGACACCGGGAGTCGTCTCTAAAAACTCACTTTTATGTTCAATCGTTCCGTTTTCTTCGACAATGTGATGGGAAAACTGAAACGCAATGATTTCGTTCGGTGTTCTATTTCGTTTAAACGGAATCACCGGCCTTAACGTCTCAAAATCGATAAAATGATACGGATAAACCCAGTGGTCCATTTCTTTTTTCAAATTTACTTTATCAATATAGTACGACGTATCGTTCGCTACCGCTTTTTCCACTTGCATCCAACGCCGTTCTGACGGATGTAATCCGAGGGATGGATCACTTTGCGATTGAATAGTAAAATCCGTCTTTTCTACATCACGTAGTTTTATTTTATTGTCAGCAATTAAATTGTTCGTCGTTGCCCAATGCATATTCCACACATCGAAAATCATCGGCTCCTCAAAGTCTTTCTCGTTCCAACTAAAAACATCTGTAAAACATTCGCGAAAACCACAAGCAAACCCATCTGCGAGTTGTTCGTCTGTTGCTTTAAACTCACAACTTTTACAATGGTTTTTTATGAATGGCTCTATTTTTTCATCTTTCACATAATGTTCGGCATATAATGCAACCGCTTCGGCAAACGATAACGATTCATCTTCATGCTCCAACGTATGATCACTAATGATCTCCTCACAAATTCTTCGCATATTAAATGTACGTAATAAAGGGTTCATTAATTCCTCTTCCGTTAAGGGCTCGACAACCTTAGCATA
>DATGRY010000060.1:0-2447 GCA_035303165.1 Pseudogracilibacillus sp. | reverse complement strand
TAAACAGTGCTCATTTGCAGACGAACGAGCCGCGACAAGCCTACAATGTATTCACAGTTCATTGGGTTTCGCTTATGGGGCATAGTACTACTGCCGACTTTACCACTTTCAAATCCCTCTTCGATCTCGCCAATTTCTGTTCGCTGTAAATTTATAATTTCGTTCGCTATTTTTCCAATCGTTCCAGAGATCATCGCGTATACAGATGCAAGCTCGACTAAGTTATCACGGGAAGAATGCCACGTAATCGATGGATTTTCTAAACGTAATATTTCCATCACACGCTTTTGCACTTTTAAACCGTCTTCCTGTTCAAGCGAAGCTAATGTACCAACGGCTCCTCCCAATTGACCAACGAACACTCGACATCGTAACTGTTCAAGACGAAGAGCATGTCGTTGGAATTCCGCTAACCACGTAGCCAGTTTGAAACCTAACGTAATTGGTAAAGCGTGTTGACCGTGTGTCCGTCCAGCCATTGGTACGTCCCGTGTTTCTTTTATCCTTTTGAATAAAACGTTCATCGTATCGTTCATTTGTTGAGTGATGTATTCGTAGCCGTTTTTCAACTGTAAAATTAAGCCCGTATCCATTATGTCTTGTGTGGTAGCGCCGTAATGGACATATTCTCCGTAGTTTTCATCACAAAGTTCTTCAAACATTCGAATAAATGAAATAAGAGGATGGCTCGTGTCAGTAATTCCTTTTCGAATTCGTTCCATATCGAAGTTTTCAATTTTTCCTTTTCTCTTTATTTCTTCAAAAGCTTCGTAAGGAATGATCCCGAGTTCAGCCTGGGCTTGAGCTAAAGCAACTTCGATCGCGATCCATTGTCGTAATAGGTCTTCATCCGAAAAACATTGTCTAATTTTTTCGTTACCGTATAGATCTTTATACATTTCTGAGTCAGTTACATGAACATTCATCTATTTGCTCCTTTAAACTTATTTCAAATCTTTTACACTATCACGAATCATCAGTTGGCTATTTTTGATCATAACTTTATTTTCAATTTGTTCTTCTTCGGCTAATATGTTCAGTAACATTCGAGCTGCCCTTGCTCCCATTTCTTCAAGAGATATTTTTATCGTTGTAAGGGGAGGATACGTAATATTACTTAGTGATATATCATGAAAACCTAGAACAGAAATATCGTCCGGTATTTTTAAACCATGATCTCTTATCGCAGCCATCGCCCCGAATGCAACCCGTACACTCGCCGCAAAAACTGCGGTCATAGCACCGTCATAACGATTTAATAAATCTTTCATTGCATCATAACCACTTTGTTCCGAGAACTTCGTTTCAATAATTAGGTCATCTAATATCGGGATATTGTTTTCCGTTAACGCATTCTTATATCCTTCCAACCGTCTACGACCTGTATCCGTCGATAAATGTCCAGCTAAATGTGCGATATTTCGATGTCCACTTTCAATTAAATAGTTCATCGCTTTTTTAGCTGCTTTCGTATCATCAGCGACTACGTAGTTTTTTGCTTCGCTACTTAGTCGATTAATAAGTACATATGGGAAGTTTAAAATGTCTAACATCTCAATTTCATCATCATCTAAAAATGTCGCTGCTACAAAAAGACCATCTACTCTACCCTCAGTAGCTAACCGTAAGTACGATTTCTTCGCTTTATTTTCACCCATACTAACTACGAGAAGATAATATCCCTCTTCGTTTAAGACGCTTTCAATCCCAGTAATAATTTGGCTATAAACCGGATTGTTAAAATCGGGTATTACGAGTCCGAACGTAGAAGTCCTCCCACTTTTTAGCGCCCGAGCGGATGCATTCGGTACATACTTTAATGTTTTAACCGCTTCCAAGATTCTTTTTTTCGTAGCTTCGCTAATTACTAAATTAGGATCATTATTTAAAAACCTCGATACTGTTGTCACAGCTACATTCGCCATTTTGGCAACATCTTTTAACGTCGTCATTTGAAGCCTCCAACATGCTATTTTATGTAAACATTTTAGTGTAACGTTATAGTGTAACGTTACAGTAAAACGATTTACTAAGAGAATAACACCTTTTAAAAACACTGTCAACATTTTTTTAAAAAAGAAAAAAATAGCGAAGCAGTAAATAGCCTCTATTATTTGCATAGCAAGGCTTTCACTACTTCGCCAAATTGTTTGAAAACTTTACTTATTTTATGATTAATTGCTTTTTCACAGATTACTCATACTCTTTCTCAATCGTCTTCGTACTTCGAACGGTATCGAGTGGGCGAACCGTTCGCTCGATTTCCTCGCGATTCTTTTCTAAAAACGGTGGGAGCGATAGTTTTTCCCCGAGCTTCTCATATGGTTCATCTTCCATAAATCCAGGACCGTCTGTTGCAAATTCAAACAAAATATGTGGTGTGACACGCGCATATAACGATTCGAAATAAAAACGATCAACGTGACCGGAAGTCGGAAATCCAAACC
>DATGRY010000059.1:0-3329 GCA_035303165.1 Pseudogracilibacillus sp. | reverse complement strand
TATGAAAGTTAGCGATCGGATGATCGATTAAAAAACGTTCTCTAATTTTCATTTCATCAGCTAATAACGTAAAACGTCCGCACAATTACATTCACTCCTAAAGTTTTACACGATGTGAACGACACGTGTATGCCCAATAATATCGTGAATTCCTTGTTTTTCATCCGCAAACGCCACGACAACATATAACAGTTTAAACGCAAAAATAATATTGTAAATAAACCGACCGATTACTTCCCTGAAAAGGAGGTCCGACCAGCGTAATGAACGATTGTCTACGTGAATTACTTTTAATCCGAAAATCATCTTGCCGATCGTCTGTTGGAAATATTTCGTCATTACTAAAAAGTAAACGTAATAGACGATTCCACTTAATATGCCGGTTAACGTCCAAAAACCGATCCCAATCGGAATACCATCATTCATCATTTTAAACGGACTTAATAAAATACCATTTATACTGAAAATGACGATCACATCAAATATATACGCCCAAAATCGCATCCAAAAACCAGCATAGCGATGTGTGTCGTCTGTTGTAACCGTATTTTCTCGTTTGTCTTCCGTTACATTGTTAGCGACAAATTCATCCATTCTGATCCCTCCTCTAATAAATATACATAGCACGCGGTTGATCGGATTGACGTAATAAGTTCATGACGATTTCTAAGTCAGCACGTTGTGACGGAATGGCACTCTCTATCTTTTGGAAAAACGTACTGAGAAAGCCTAAACCGTATCCATATTCAAATATTTCCGCATTTTCCAAACCTAAATCACTCTGTAATGTCGCTAATGCATCGTCAAACGAACCGACTTCATCGACTAAACCATTATCGAGCGCTTGACGTCCTGTATAAATACGCCCATCACCTATTTCCTTCACTTCTTGTTCACTCATATCACGACCAGCAACGATTACATCGACGAAATCTTCGTACATTTCATCGATCATCGATTGTAATATATCCTTTTCTTCTTTTGTCATATCGCGGTTTGGTGACATGATATCTTTATGTTTTCCACTTTTAATCGTATTAAATTCCACACCGTAATTTTCCGCAAGTTTACTATAGTTAATGTTCTCCATAATGACACCGATTGATCCTGTAATCGTCGATGGTTCCGCGAAAATTTTATCCGCTGGTGCAGACACGTAATAGCCACCTGAGGCAGCCATCGAACCCATCGATACGTAAAGAGGCTTACCGTATACCTCTTGGAGCTCTACTAATTTCCTATGTATTGCTGCCGACTCCGTTACGCCTCCCCCTGGGGAATCTACATGTAATAGAACTGCTTCAACAGAACTATCTGTCGCAGCTTGCTCGATCATATTTAAAAAGCTTTGATGGTCATACGTATCTGCTAACAAAGGAGATAATCCGCTATCCATGATGACCCCCTCTAAATGAAGAACAGCAATTCGTCGATCCCAATCACCTTGTTCAATGACATATTCGTCGAGCGCATCTAAATCAAAATCTAATTTTTCAACAGATGACATAATTCCCGAAGTAACTGTCGTTGTAAGTTGCACACCGAGCGATACAACAAAGAGTACGATTGCTACAGCTAGTGCAGTCCATCTTTTACCATTCATCATAAGTAACCTACCCTCTCTTTTTAATTAACACTTATATATTAAAGTATAATAAATAAGATGTAAATACCACTAATCCCCATATAAAACTGTACAACTTTTACATGAAGTATCGTTACATATCGTGACAATGAATTGCTAGTCTATACATATTACGCATTGTACATAGCTTTTGTAAAACGTAAACGGATACGTTAATTCGTATAGATTAAAATATGTTTCGTACAAACGATGCGAAAAAGATGGATAAAGAAAACAAAAAAAGATCGAATGAAACGTCCGTACGTTTGAACTAGTACGTAAAGGTAAACGTACAGAACATACATCGCTTCATCCGATCCGAGATTTCGTTATATATAGTTTTATCTTTGAAGTGAATACAATTTATTTACGAATAAATTGTTGTGTCCAATAGTTACCTTGTTCAACATAACCGACACCGATATGTGTGTAGTCACTATTTAAAATGTTCGCACGATGTCCTGGGCTATTCATCCAAGCATTTACTACTTCTTCCGGAGTACGTTGCCCTTTTGCAATATTTTCACCTGCAGATGTGTATTGAATACCGTAAGAACGCATCATATCGAATGGTGAGCCATATACTGGACTGTTGTGGTCAAAATAATTGTTCATTTGCATATCTAATGACTTATCTCTAGCTACTTTGCTTAATGATTGATCAGCTTGTAAAGGTGCAAGACCGTTTTTTACTCGTTGTTCATTCGTTAACGCGACGACCTCACGCTCAAACGCTAATAGAAAATCAGCGGTTTCCTCTTTATCCGTTTGCTCTACTTTCGCCTGCTCGTTCTGTTGTTGCATCTCTTCCCCATATTGTACATCAGTTATTGGATCATGCTTCGGTTCCTCATTCGTTATTTCTTGCTCATTAGCTTCCTCTTTCTGAGTCGGGGTTTCTTTTTTTGGTGTTGTTTCTTTTTGCGGTAGCGTCACATTCCATTCTTTTAAACAATCGTAGAAAAATCTTTCTATTTCTTTAAACGCCTCATCGCCATTCATATGATGAGAATGGTATTCCCTTTTTTCCGGCTTACTTCCTCCAAAACTACTTGCATCCGATGTGACAGTGAAACTTGTAAGAACGAAAATAATCGCAAAGACTGAAGCGATTAATTTAAATTTATGTTGAAACATATTCATAGCTCCTTTGTTATTTTTTTCGCTGAGTTCATCATAGCACCATTTTTTTGTAACAATATCTCCATTCGTTTTCAATCGATTTGTCGAAGCAATAGTTTGCTGAAAAACATGATCATTATACGCATTTTGCTCCGGTTGTAGTTTGGTATTTTAGGTGAAATTTTGTACAGTTTCCACTTCTTACATACAAAATAGACTTGACAACATTTTACGCCGCCTCTTTTGTTACATAAGATCCGACGTTTGTCATCTATTTGTAATGTTCATTGATTCAATGTTTAAGAGACGATGGTGAAATGCCGATAATTCTATATATTTAGTACTATCTTTTACATGTAAATGTTATTTATTACAACTTTTCAACTGTTTGAAAAATGATTACTAAGAACGAGTAGCTATGTTATACTAAATATAAAGACCGGGCGTAAACGCTTACAGCAATTCTTAATTTCTCAACTATTAAAAGACTAATGATAAAAACGTCAAGCGAATAGTGCAGTCTATATTTAGAAGTAGAATTAAGTTTTAAGGTAGCTAAAATTCCCCCTATACCGAGACAGTA
>DATGRY010000058.1:0-34276 GCA_035303165.1 Pseudogracilibacillus sp. | reverse complement strand
CTCTATAAACGTTGTCATGTCAATGGTTCTAGCTTTCAGGTGCTTAAAATACTACACAAAATAAAAGTATGGCAATGTGTAGCGTTTGTGTAGTGTTAGTTAAGAATTTTAACAAAAATAAAGAATTTGTGTAGTATTTGTTTAGTATAAAATTATTTTTGACCTTAACTAGACTTAACTCACAATTTGAAGAATAAATCAAGAACGCTTCGCAAACCTTATTATATCAGCGTTTGCGAAGCACCCTTGTAAAACCAAATGCATTTAAAATCATCTCATCTAAATGCCCTAACGACCCCGGAGCGATTCGAACGCCCGACCGACGGCTTAGAAGGCCGTTGCTCTATCCAGCTGAGCTACGGGGCCAAGTATGGAGCGGGTGAAGGGAATCGAACCCTCGACATCAGCTTGGAAGGCTGAGGTTTTACCACTAAACTACACCCGCAAATTTTGCAACCAATGATTATTATATGTACATTCATAACGTTTGTCAATTAATTATCCCGCAAAAACACGTAAGAACACACCTTTTCCACGTTAAAAGGAAAAGGTGTTATTATATGGAAAAGATTCAATCTCAGAACCGTCAACATGATAAAACGTAACTGTCACTTCCTGTACTCTTTTCCATTCGAGTAGCACATAACTCGGATCCCGAAACTTGCGCGGTACCCGAATACTACCAGGGTTTAAAAATAATGTCCCGTCCAATTGTTCGGCGTAGGCAACGTGACTATGACCGAAACAAGCGATATCCGCCTCAACTTCTAGTGCACGATATTGCAGTTTTTGTAATGTTCGCTTCACATCGTACAAATGCCCGTGCGTTACATAAAAACGTAGCCCACCATGTTCAATCACCAGGTCCTCGGGAAACGTACCATACCAGTCGCAATTTCCTTTCACTACAACGTAACGTGCTAAAACTGCATCGTCTTCTTTTAATTCCGAATCACCACAATGAATAAACAGATCCGCTTCATGCCGTTCCGCAATCATCGCTACTTCTTCTTTCATTCGATGACTATCGCTAACTATCAATACTTTATGCATGTTCTAATCACCTTTTATCGTTCATCTCTTTTTAATATTGCTTCTAATTGTTTTAATGCGTGAAAACGGTGACTAATATTATTTTTCTCCGCTTCTCCCAACTCAGCCATCGTCTTGTCATATCCACGTGGAATAAAAAGCGGATCATAACCGAATCCACCGGTCCCTACAATTTGTTCAGCAATCGTTCCTTCACACGTTCCTTCGGTAAAAATTGGTTCGTTCCCCGGAATGACAAAAGCGATCGCACAAACGAATCGTGCGCTTCGCTTTTCTTCAGGAACACCTTCTAAATGACGCAACAACTTTTCATTATTTTCCTCATCTGTGGCATCACTACCCGCATATCGCGCGGAATAAACTCCCGGTTTGCCACCAAGCGCATCAACAACGAGTCCCGAATCGTCCGCTAAAACGGGAATACCCTTCGCTTTTGCTATCGTTTCCGCTTTAATAAGCGCATTTTCACGAAATGTTTCTCCCGTTTCTTCAATCGTTACGTTATGTAATTTGACATCACGTAATGATGTACAACGTATGCCGAATGTGTCTAACAATGCACGAAATTCACGCACTTTTCCTTCGTTTTTTGTTGCTACGATTACTTCTTTCACGCTTTATTCTCCTTCGGATTCATTTTCTTCATCATCTGTCGTTATGTTTGATGAAATATATGTAGCAATTTTACCGAGCGAATCCCGTTGTATCGAAAATAACTTCTCAATCCCTCGCTCCGCCTTTAACAACATATCATGCAATTCATCGAAGGAAAATGTACTTTCTTCCCCCGTTCCTTGAATTTCGACAAATTCTCCGTTCCCCGTCATGACGACGTTCATATCAACTAATGCCGACGAGTCTTCGTCATAATTTAAATCGAGGGTCACTTCTTTCGTTTCAGAGACACCGACGGAAATCGCTGCTAAATAGTCGAGAATCGGAAACGTTTCAATTTTCTTGTCTTCATACAGTTTTCCACATGCAAGCGCCATCGCTACGAATGCTCCCGTAATGGAAGCAGTACGCGTTCCACCATCTGCTTGAATGACGTCACAATCGATCCAAATCGTTCGCTCGCCCATTTGCTCTAAATCGACGACAGCTCGAAGCGCACGACCGATTAATCGCTGGATTTCCATCGTGCGCCCGCTTAATTTTCCACGGGCTGCCTCCCGAATATTGCGTTGTTCTGTCGCTCGCGGCAGCATAGAATATTCCGCGGTAATCCACCCTTTATTTTGTCCACGCATAAACGGTGGAACACGTTCTTCAATACTCGCATTACATATCACTTTCGTTTCACCAAATTCAATTAAGACAGACCCTTCAGGATGTGTAATAAAATTCGGTGTAATCGTCACTGGTCGTAATTCATCCTTTTGTAAGTCCATTGCTTCCACTCCTATTCACAATCACCATTTGCTTTTACATTTTAATCGAACTCGTTAAACTTTCTAACGTAACCGGTTCCTCATACGGTTCACCCGCTTCATTTACAATCGTTGCACCATTTTCCACTTGAATATCGATTGCTTCTACATCGTCAAGTGCTGTATATGTGCGAACGATCGTTTCGACGACTTCATCCGCAATCGTTGCACTGCTTCGGTCTAATAAAACTTCATCGTTAAATATTAATTGTAGCACACCATTTTGTGAAAGTGTTGCCTCAACTAGTGCCGTTTCATCATTAAAAACTTGTTTCGTTTTAAATTGATATTCCGGCCCGTCCATTAACGCTGTGAAAATCGTAGAATATAAATCATCTTTCGTTTCAGCATATTGCGTAACAGGCACATAAAATACGTCTTCATCGTAATTTTTCGGATAATAAACGGTAAACGCATTGTTTTCTACGACATTCGGCTCATCTTTTACATAAATATTAATCCCATGATAACGCGAATACCCTTCCGAAATAGGCGTTCCGTTCACCGGCATTTCATCGATTTCTTCTCCATTGATCCATATTTTTATTCGGTCTACTTCGTTAAATTGAGTTAACGTATGCGTCATCGCTTGTAATATTTGCAACTCTTCATCTGCCTGATAATCGGAAAACTCTTCCGATACATCGACGATTAGCGTCCCATCTTCTATTAAATTAACGCCTATAATGTCAGTCCCCGCTGGTAGTACCGCTTGAAATCCGTTCGGAAGTAGTTCTGTCACAGGTCCATCTTTTACTAAATATTCAAGTACTTGCAGTGCCGCCCCTTCTTTTTTCGGTAGTTCCACCGTCTGTGGTACGACGAGTCCACTTGCATCGATTAAGTATAAGACGCGTTCAGCCACCTCTTCCGTTTCGACAACCTCTTCTGTTTCAATATCTTCTTCCTCATCCATGTCCGCTTCATCCACGTATGAGATCTCCTCCGGAATATCCATTTCTTTGCTCGTCTGCTCCCCTTTAAAGCAACCGTACAATAAGCTAGCGATCATAAACAAACAGATCGTAACCGTTACTTTTTTACGCATCGTCATCCTCCTATGATGGTTGTACTTCTATATATACGTGCTTGTTTTATAAAAATACCAATCGATTCCAATAGGAGAATGATTTACACGGGTAACGTTATTTGTTGAAACGTTCCGTTATGTCTATATTGCGGTTCCCGTTTAAAAATCGATTCATACACTTTTTTAAAATTGTTTACATTTCCAGTCGTAAAAAATTGATGCTTTGGAGAACGACTTTCCGGATATAACAAATTGTGTACTTGTAAAATTGTACTCGTCTCTCGTGCTGTCTCTTCACTTGACGAAATGAGTTTAATCTCGTCCCCTAACACTTTTTGGATCGTGTTTTCTAAAAGAGGATAATGCGTACAACCGAGTACTAATGTATCGATATCTACTTGTAAAAATGGCCGAAGGGAGTCGTAGACGATTTTTTCTGCCTCCACTCCTTCTGTAACTCCTTTTTCGACGATCGGAACGAATAACGGACAACTTAACGACGTAATCCGAATCGCTTGATTCACTCGCCGTAACGTTTCTGGATACGCATTTGAATTTATCGTTCCATCTGTCCCAATAACACCGATTTTATTCGACCGTGTCGATTTAATCGCTGCACGCACTCCTGGCTGAATGACTCCGACGACCGGAATCGGAAACTCCTTTTCAATCGCATCGAGCGCAAATGCCGTTGCTGTATTACACGCAATAACGAGCATTTTTATATTCTTTTCTATTAAAAACTGTACCATTTCCCTCGTATATTGAATGACTTCTTCTTGTGGTCGAGGTCCATATGGACAGCGTAACGTATCCCCGACGTAAAATATTTGTTCGTTCGGCAACTGGCGCATTATTTCATACGCAACAGTCAGTCCGCCGACACCTGAATCAATAACACCGATAGCTCGTTTCAAGTTCTCACCTCAAAAATTTTATATGTAAACGTCTTTATTTTATCATACACTCGTCCATTTAGGGCAAAATAGTCAACTGTACCCGATAAATGTACGCACCTGTTTTTCAACCGTTACATAAACTATAATGACTAAATAATTCCCTTCAAATGCATCTCTAATGCTAGCAAGGAGGGGTAGTATTTGAGCAACTCAAAAAAATACAACAATAGCAGCATCCTAACAAAACGAGAACGAGAAGTATTCGAAATTTTAGTTCAAGATAAAACAACGAAAGAAATCGCTGAGGAATTATTTATTTCTGAAAAGACAGTTCGCAACCACATTTCAAATGTTATTCAAAAATTAGGTGTGAAGGGGCGCGCACAAGCGGTAATCGAACTAGTAAGGATGGGAGAATTGACGTTATAACGAAAGCCGACTTTCATAGCGAAAGTCGGCTTATTTATGCTTTAGTTTCAACGGCTTCGTTTTTTGTATACCTGAACAAAAATGACTCTCTTACGTTAAGGATGTTCTCTTCATTGTAACGTGAGGGTAGGCTCGCGTTAAAGTTATAGAAATAAGTGTAACGTGACAGTTTCTTGCGTTAAAGTGCGTTCAGTGAATGTAACGTAGAGGTGAACTCACGTTAAAGAAATAACGCTAAATGTAACGCTAGAATCATTTGCGTTAACCTTATGCCGTAAATTGTAACAGAAGAACATTCCTGCGTAAAGGTTGTCAGACTATCTTTAACGTAAGAAAGTATTGCGTTAAAGTTGTTAGTCGGATTGTAACGTAAGAGCATGCTTGCGTTAATGTTATCGGATTAAGTATAACGTAAGAGAGTAAATTTACGTATAGAAAGTGAGAAACCTATGAAAAAGTACACCTTACAAAACAAACAATGGACGAAATCGCTACTAAAGAGTGATTCCGTCCATCCAAATCATTTTAAGATTAGTTTTATTACAACTTTCTACTTATTTGATTTCCATTCACATTAACGCACTCCACCACTCCCACCACCACGAGCTCCTCCGCCGCCACGATAGCTTGCCGCTCCTCCGGATCCACTGCTTCGTCTCCGTTGTTCACGACGACGACGCAATTCTTCACGACGATTTTCTTCCGCTACGCGCGACATGCGTCGCGTACGGTTGAGCGAGTCATCTCTAAACTTCGACTCCATCTCGTAATTCGGATACAACTTTTTAAACTGTTCTGACACGACTTTCGTTAAGTTTAACATTGCCGCCCAAATCATAATTTCGTCCCAAAGTTTCACGTTTACCGCTTCGTGTTCGTGCATGAGGGAGAAATCATGAAGATAGTTAATATATTTGTAGACGTTCGCCTCTAGTTCCTTGCCATTTGCAGTTAACCGATAATACTTTTTCGTACTGAACAATTTCTTTTCTATATGTTCCTTAGCAAAGCCATGTTTCGTTAACTGTTCCGCAGAGTGGCGAAGTAAGTTTCTTTCCCACTTCTGTAAATCTTCCGCTCGGCGTTTCGCCCATTTGGCGATTTGCGCGTCCGTCACATAACCTTCTTTATCGCTAGCACCCTTTAACATCGTAAATAATTTGCCTTCCGGACTTTCCGGATCTTCGTGATCTTTTAAAAACTGAATCGTTTGCTGCGTACGGCGCAACATTCCTCGCGTTGCTTCCGTCATTATAATTTTATCCTCGTATACCCACTTTAATAGTAAAGACGTTAAAACCGTATTAAAGTTAGCAGTTCCCATCATATATGGAATAAAATATGCATCCGCGTGATTGCCATCATACGGATAGTCACGATAATATTCTTCCTTGTACCGTCGGGAAAACTTTCGTCGTTGTTCGAGTGTAAACGTCGGCTTCTTATTTTTGTTGATGAAAAAAAGTGCAACAAGGATTGCACCGATGGCGAGACCAATCTTAATTAAATCGAACAGTAATCCACCGATTAATCCGAGAAAACCAAAAGCGTCATAGTCACTTTCTTTCGATGCTTCTTTATACACTTTTTTAAATTTCTTATTTATTTTATTTTCCGTTTTAAACGGCTCTTCGGTAAAGTTAATTAAAATGGATACGTAATCATCTGATCCCAAACCAGTACTACTGCGGGAGACAACTTTATTATTTCCAAATTCGATATCTCCCCTAAAACCGAACGCCCATATATCTTCCGTATCATCATGTAATTCCTCGAATGATTCAATTGTCACGTTCACACTATTTCGGGGAATACTGTAATTATCCGATGCAAAAAACCAATACAAAACTTGCGTATCTTTTAATTGGTCAATAATATTCGAAACGTAATATTCTAATACGTATTCGTTTGAACCGTACTCACTAATACCCCAGACAATTTCGGCACTGTTTTTCCCTTTAATTATACTGTTTTTAAATGCTTTTTCTTCAAGAGATGCATCAAGGTCCCATTGATCGACGTATTCAAATACTTGCCCGTTCCCTGTGACAGTAAAATTACTTATTTCCGATTTTTCCAATTCCTTTTTTTCGAAGTAAAGTTCGGTACCGGTGTTAAATTGACCACGCCATTCCTCGGTGATTTGTGCCCCACCGTCTTCATCGAGTTGCACATGAATGTCTATCGATTCGATAAACGTATCGTCAGCGTAAACGAATGAACCGGAAAAAGTAAAGAAAAATACCGAAAAAATAGTAGTAAGTAGTACAACAGCAATTTTTCGCATATTTTCCACCACTATTCCCAACTCGGCATTTCTGCCTTTGCTTCTGTCTGTTCGAAGTACGACTGTTCTTTAAAGTTAAACATGCCACCGATCATGTTCGTTGGGAATTGTTTTAACTTACGGTTAAATCGCGTAACGACGTCGTTATAAATCATTCGCGAGTGGCGTACGTTATCTTCAAATTTGTTTACGCTTTCCATCGATTGTTTATACACTTCGCTCGCTTTTAAGTCTGGATAGTTTTCAGAAATGGCAATTAATCGACCGACGACATTATTTAACTGAGCATCGTTATCTTCGATCTCCTCCATCGAACTATCCCGTCCGAGGCTTGCACGTTTTTCCGTAATATTTTCCAAAAGTTCTGTTTCATGTTTTGCGTACTGTTTCGTTGCCGAGATTAAGTTTGATACCGCATCCCAGCGGGACTCGATTTGAGCGGCAATTTGTGCTTTGGCATTCGATACGCGTTCCCTTAACGTTATAAAGGAGTTATAAACGGAAATCGTCCAACCTACGAATGCAACAATAATAATGATAATGACAATGAACGCAATAAGCATATAATCCCTCCATGATAAAGTTTTTTCAGCTTCTGTTTATGATGAAAATGGCCATGTAACAGTAGAGAAAGATGAACACATGTTACACTATATATATTGTGCATCATAAAGGTTACAGTTACGTAAACAAATCGTTTCATTTTTCTTTTTTTACAAGAGATAAGGATATACAGTTAAAAATTCCCATTCGTTTATCTTTCTTTTCCTAAAAAATAAAATGGAAGATAGGACAAACCGAGTTAAAAACGAATGGAGTTCGGTCAAACGTGCACGTTGCCTTTTCACTTAGTTTGTCTTAATTCGATCTTGTATCTACACCGTTCATTTTCGCTTTCACCCACATTCTTTGATAGAAATGAGACTGTCGGCGAAAGTCAACTACTGAAATGTTTCTAGGAATAAAATAATAAAAATAGACGGAATCACAATTTACCGTAATTCCGTCCGTGTTCATTTATTTAAGGTTAGTTTTATCGAAGCTTAACTTCTACAAAACATAGCTTATGATACAGTTTTATTCAATTTCACCGATGGTAACGTATAGATAGGCGAACAAATTGTTCGTCATCTCGCGTAATCCGGTATAAGTCTCGACGAAAGAATCGTAGTCTTCATGCATGTCTTCATAGCTAGCGAGCTGCATCCAGCTATCTTTTACGATTAACATAATGTTAAACAATTCATAGTCCGTCAGATTTTGAGGGGCAGGAATTAAGACTGTTGGCGAGCCGAGTTTATCAAACTGTTCTATGATTACTTCGTACGTTTCTTCATCAATCGAATCTTCCATAATCATTTCGTCTAACACATTTAATAACGGTCCGGTCATTCCAATCGATGCTAAGATTGCTCGTTCTAAACTTGTTATTTCATCGAACGTACGGAACGGAATATTCCCGTCTCCATCATAGCCTTCGATGAAGTCAGCTGGTTGACTAATGACGATATTATATAATGCTTCTATATGTTCCTCAGGATATACGAGAGCTACATCCGATGTAATATCGATAAAATGGTCCGAATAATTAGTAATGTTATTGATCTTTCCGTCTTCTGAGGTGATGTTTCGTACTGGTTGGTCATCTAGTTCAAACTCGATCCATCCATCATCATCCGCAAAGTCTCGGAATATTTCTTTTTCTGTATGGGCCGGAAAATTACCCTCGTCATCGTATAAATTATCTACTTTTTTTTCTTGTATTTTTAAATCTTCTATATCATTTACTTCAAACAACGCAATGTCTTCATTATTTACTTCCGCAACTTCTTCCTCTTTTTGACGCTCCCTTTTCTCTTTACGTTTCTTTTCTTTCTCTTCCTCCGTGTTAGACGTTCCTTCCTTTAATGTTTGTTCCTCTGCATCATCGTTTTGTTCCGTCGATTCCGGTGCACTACAAGCTATCATTAATGACAGACAAGCAATAAGCGTGATCATCCATCGAATAAATTTCACTATATAATCATCCTTTTTCCTCAAAAATTGTGTTCATGTTTCTAACATAGTTTAAAACTTTTCCCCATTGTATATGAGAGAAAAAGAGACAACAAGAGTACATAGAGCTAATACGTTTTAGCCTACAGTTGGAAAATTATGGGGTAAACACTCGTGCTTTTACCTAGTTATGAGCCATTCTCCATATTTTAATGTTGTTTAGTAAGACTGACCATTCCTTGACCTCGCTCGGTTAAGTACGTTTCGTAAAAGGGATCCTCACCGAGGGTGAACACGTAATCGCATAAATTCATTATTTCATCCATATCGTGTGAAATGTACAAAATCGTTACACGGTCGCGTATGGCAAGTCGTTTTAAATAGTCGGCGATTTCTTGCTTCGATTTTAAGTCGATTCCTGCGGTCGGTTCATCTAACAGTAATAGTTTCGGTTCATGAATGAGCGAAATCGCTAAGTTTACTTTCCGCTTCGTGCCGCCTGATAATGTACTGACTTCCTCATTCCATGCATATACGTTCATCTCTTCACAAATATTACGTAACTCATCTTCTGATCGTTTTTTCCAAGCTAATGTTGAAAAAAAGCGCATGTTATCCCGAACAGATAAATGATCCCAGACAGATATTTCTTGTGGCACGTAGCCGATGTCACGTCGAAGCGTATTTAGTTGTTTCGAATAACACTTATCATGGAAGTACAGTTCACCGGACGTTGGCTGCTCTAAAGTAGCGACGATTTCAAGTAATGTCGATTTTCCAGCTCCATTTTCACCGACAAGACCTACTATTTCCCCTTCATGGACCGTAAAGGAAAGGTCATCAAAGACTTTTTTCTTCCCGTAATACTTCGATAACGATTGTACGTTAAGCATTAAACTCTACCTTCTTTCTTCTGTACAACAAAAATAACGATATGATACTTATGATGAACAGCACGTTTACATATTGTTCGGTTTGTAATGTAAGTAATGGATGAACATACGTTACGAAAGGAAATCGCTCGATCACCGGTTCTATAGGTATAATAATGCCGCTTAACAGTAGAAAACATAACGTCATTATAAAAGTAACGATGTAATAAACGTACGTCGTCTTGATTACTCGACCGATTACGTATAAAAGACTATTAATCGTCAGTCGAAAACTGAAGACATTCAAGAGGAGACTAAACGTTATTTTTTCATCTAGAACAATCGCTCCTAGTAAAACTGCTACAAAATCGAAAAATAGAAGCACGACCGTGTACAATAAGACGTTACTAAAAAAGTACCGTTCCGGTAATACGTTACTAAACGGTAGCCGTTTCATAATTGCAGGATGTTTTTCTTTAATAAGCCAATCGAACATCATTGCCGTTCCAAAAAAGGTAAATAATGCCCACATAAGTAACGGTGAAATGAATGGAGTCACCTCTTGTTGAACCGATTGTTTGGAACCGAACGATAAAGTAACATCGATTAAATGTTGTTCTCGTTCAATTTCTCTACTTCGTTCAATAAGTTCCGTCTTATCCCATTTTTCTTGAATCCGATATTCATTCCGTAATTGTTCAATCCTATTCGCCGTTTCGTTACGTGTGAAGTCTTGTTGCACGTACGATAAAATCATCTCTCGTACTGGTACATAAGCAAACGATAATTCTGTATAGTAAGACGTAATAAGCTTGTTTCGTTTACCACGTTCCATATCGTCTGTATATTGATTACGCACGACGAATAAACTGTCAAGTTCATGCATTTCTACTTGACGGAGTCCGTCACGTTCCTGAACGTAAACTGGCTCTATATGTGGCGTACTTTCTATGTCTGCTAACAATTCATGTACGAGCATCGAATCGTCTTCAACAACAATTCCGACTGGAATTTGATAATCTTCCTCTACATTTGCCACTTGTATCATGACAAATGCTGTAGCAAGTAGAGGAAAAAGTGCCCAAAATAAATGACTAAATGGCTGTTTTTTCAATAAAATAAGTCGCGTTTGGACTGTTTCTATCATCGGAATCGACGCTCCTTTACGAGCGAACTACTTATAAAGACTAATATCGCAATGATCGTAATAATGAACAACGGTTTCACATCAATATAAAACCTTTCGTGTAACAATATTTGTTGTAATGCATACAACCACTCATATGACGGCACGAATCGTAAAAACTGTTGCACCGCCTCAGGAAAGTAAAGGACGGGAACGACCGCCCCGCTTAATAAAATAAAAAGGATCGCAATGATCGCATATGTAAGCAAACGTAAACGAGCCTCACTTAGGATTGTTTCAACGAAAGCTAAAATCGATGTAAAACAAACGATATAAAGGAATGTAACGAATACAATTCGGTACACATCGTCCCAATAGAAGCTAAAATTGCCGATTTTATATAGTGCAACTAGTGCAAGCAGCATCGTCACGATGCACATACTAATGACGATGAGCAACTTAGCGATAAGTCCTTCAAGTTCTTTCACGCCGTAAACACGTAACCGTCTACGTAACGAACGATCCTCGCTGCGATGGAAGAAATGATAGAATGAAACGATCCAAATCGTCATAGCGAGAAAAAACGTAGACAATGTAAAATACGTCACAGGGGACGCCGTAGCGATATTTTCTACGGAATGTTCTGCGATTATTTTGTCTTTTCCTAAAACAGATAAAAACGAACGCATAAATTCTTCCGAAATTAATTCCGAACGTAGCGTATCACTCATCGGCGTTTTTTTCGCATATTCATTGATTAATAAAATGTTCGCTTGTGACGTCGTTATGTGGCGCATCACACTGTTTAGTAGCTCGTAAATAATATAACTTTCCGTCATTTGTCGTTCATTTCCAGTTACTTCGATCACGACAGGTGTTCCCTCATATAAATGTGCTGTAAAGTTTTCTGGTAACGAGACGATCGTACTAACCCGGTTATTCTGTAAATCTGTCATTGCACGCTCACGATCTAATAACAACACGTCAATATAATCTCCGAGTTGGGAAGATTCCTCTAACACTTCTGTAATCATCGTCGTTTCAGTCGATTTATCTTCATCGACGACCGCGAGGACGAGTGGATCTTGCTCTGACGGGTTAAAAGCAGCGATTAGTAAAACGATCATCATACCGATAACGATGAGTGGAAAAAATAAAAGAAGAGGAAGCAGTTTCCACTTCCTCTTTAATTGTTCAACATAAATTGTTAGAAATAATTGTACATGTTTTACAAATTGCATCCATTTCCCTCTTCAATTTTTTTATTTATTTTTAATAATAGAGGAAATCCCCAAAGTTTTCTATCATCCAGTCGGTAAAATGTTCTTCTACATCATAAAAGAAGTAATCGAAGAGTTCCATTTCATCCATTTTACCGATATTTTTCGTTTTCTCTGTTTCAAATGGAGTTAACTCTTTTATGAGTTCACTTTCTACGTCAAGATGTAAAGCGAACATATCTGCATCGAAATCATCCATTTCGAGAGAAAATTCATGCAATGTTTCATAACGGTCTTTTTCAAACGTTGAATCTCCCGTCCAAAGAAGTGCATAGTTGAAAAAGTCGTCATCTAAGCCAATGGAACGATCGAAAGTATGTTTGTTACCGTCCTTTGTTTCATCGCTCGTATAGAATAACGTTAATTCATCACCGAAGCTAAGAGAGATATTATCCTCTATGTTTCCTTTATCATCCTTCAATGTAGCATCTAGCGTTATCGATTCTGTACCATATATATCGTCTACAATAATGTCATAGTTTAACGTTTGTTCTTCGTCTTCTAATAACTGAGAACCGACGATTTCAACCGTTACTTCGTCACCGAAATAATCTTCAATCGTATAATTAAGTTCACGTTGGACGATTAGACCTTTATCTATCCAAACAGTTGAAGATAACCCTTCCGGCAACGATATGTCATCGATCTCCTCATTCATATCCGCGAGAACATCGTCAAATTCATCGAAGAAGAAACTAATTTCACTTGCTGGTACCGCCGATTGGATAAAGTAGTCTTCCATAATCTCATGTAGACGCTCATCCTCTTGAATGTCTCGTAACAAGTTTTTCACAATTCCTTTAAACTGTTTTTCGGATAATTGTAGCGTAATTTTATTTGCTTTGATGTTTTGACCGTTAACGGATACTTCCTCTTTATCACTAGAAAACGCATCATCTGGCAATAAATCGTAAAACAGTTTTCCATATCTTTCTTGTATGTACTTACGATCATCTTCCGAAATAAAACCGAAATCCGATTCAAAAATCTGTTTAAAGCTATATTCTTCTTCTTCATCGAACGTATATGGATCTAATTCATGAAGTAACGGTCCTAAATCTGCCCCTTCTATTTCCAACGTATCTGGTAAAAATGGTAGATCGATATACAACGTATCACCAGAAATAAAAAATGTGAAATTTTCGAGTGAAATGCCCGCAATGTCCGCTTCTAAATCAACGGCTAGTTTCTCTCCTTCCATATCTAACTCTGAATATAGAGTGACAGTCGATTGATTTACTAATTCTTCAATCTCACTAAACCCACCAAAAGCGTACGGGTCGTTATATTCTGCTGAGGCTTGCATCGTTGTTGCAACACGGTTGTCTTTCGTCGTTTCAGACCATTCTAGTTCATTAGCAAATCGATCCGTTACTTTTTCTTTCATAAAGTCATACGTATCGATTTCCGCTTTAAAGTATTGTTCCTTCGGTGATCCTCCTAGAAAAAAGTATGCAGACGCCCCGCCTGCTACGACTAAAATCCCAATAATAATTGCGACTAGTTTTACTGAAAAACCGGACTTTTTTGTCGGTTTTGAACTGTTATTTTCTTCTGTCATTGTTATCCCCTTTTCTTTATCTATTTCACGTATCATTTGCTCTGTAAAACACGCACGTCAATTATTGTAACATTAAAAGTAATTTTTTCCATCATCATTTAGTCATGTTTTCACATAAGGTTGCGGTATATTTATGACTCTTTTTATTCATTTTTAAACACATACAATGTTTGCCATTCGTACTATTTCATGACAAACAACTCATTTTCATTTTTGCTTATACATTTCATCGTATAATAAAGTTATAGGTAACTATTTACATAAAGGGGAAATTCATACGGAAGAAACGAGTGAATATTTCGCAAAAATTATCGATGCAATCGTCACACTAAACGAACTCTCTCTCTAAGACAATGATCGCGTAGAACATGTAAATGAATCGATTCGTACGATCGATCAATCAACAGAAGGACTCGCTACTTACACCGAAGAGTCGACTGCAGCTACAGAGGAAATTACAGCAACGTTAAGTAATCGTTTAGACGGAAACGAGAAAATATTAGATAGTTTAATTGAGTTAGAACATGTACTTGAGCGTGACTTAGCTGAAACACAAAAGTAATGTGACTCTCATAGAAAACATAGCTACAACTTTCAAATCCCCCAATAAGGTAACCGAACGTTATCTTGAGTGGGGGATTTTGTTTGATTTTACGTATATCTTTCTATGTTTTCACGTATTCGTTCTTTTTAGTCGAGGATTCGTTATGATCAAAGACGTTGGGCAAGACTGTGTAATCACTTTTCGTTTTCGTAACGGGTACAGTTTTCCTATGTCACGTATTGTAACGAGTAAGTTGTTACATTTAAACAGTTAGTCTTCAAGCTTCGTTAGTTGACGTTTTTCCTCTGTCGGCAATTGGAAAAAGGATGAAATATCTTGCACGTATTCTAAAATGCCGATGAACTCCCCTACTTCATTAAACAGTCCTTTATACGTAATGTGTACATACGTATCGCCTTTTTTAAACCACATCGTCTCTATCGTGCGCTTTTTCGTCTTTAAATCACGTACGAGTGTCATCACTTTGCGTAAGCTTTTCGGAGGATGACAGTGTGCGACGTTTCTGCCGATCGATAGTGGTGTACGAATGAGCATCATATCCTCGGCAGCATGCACGTCATTAAAGTATTTAAAAATGCTATGGCGGTCGACGAACGTAATTTCAACGGGTAAATTGTTCAATATGAGGTCCGCCTCTTCTAACGTTAAGTATCCTTTTCCGAAAGGGAAATTTTCCGTTTTCCGTCTTTTATGTTGTTCGTCTGTAAGATGTGTGGCGATTTTACTGTTCTTGTCATTTGTCGCTAGTTTAGGAAGATTTTCGTTTGCGACATCATAACCGTATGCTTTACTTTCGTTTTTAATTTGCTCCCATTCATTTTCTCGAAATAGCTGTAATGTCATTGGGAATAGGATGTATTCTTCTTGGATGAACATTTTTTCAAGCCTTTCAGCGAATGATTGAAATGTGCGGTTTATGTTTTCCATATTCGTACTTGTTTGATCGATGAGTAAGTTTTTCACCGCTCTGTATGCTCCGCGAATATAGTCATCCTCACGCCACATATCGCGTGTAAATTGAACATGTCCGTACCGTTCCACAATAGGAAAGATCAATTTTTCTTTTACGTGAAAATGGTTGTGTAATTGTCCAAGTGCTTGCACTATTTTTCGTATTGTATCTCGTTCGTTCGTCCATCGTTCTATCTTTATTTTTTCTATTTCCGTTGCAAGCGATTGTATATAAGTGCGATACCGTTCGTTCTCACGTATGAGCACGTGTATCATATGTGCATCTGATAAATCAGTTCTGTAATTCGCAACGGTTATCTCTAGAACGTTTTCAAGAAAGTTTTGTACGATACGATAATCAACGTGTTCATGGATGAATACGTAATGAATTGCTAGTAAAAGTGGAACTGTTGGATACGTACTATATTTTTTGTGTAATTTCGCAAATGGCTTTTCTGTTCGTTGTACGATTTGTTGAAGTTTTAGGAAATCGTTTTTGATTGTCGTAATCGTTTCTTTGTCATATTGAATCGTCATATGCATCGTTTTCGCCTCTATTCATTGCGTGCTACATATAAGCTTAGCAAAGGTGTGCATATTTTGTTGTGATATAAGTCACAGTTTCACGACGGTATTCGTTATGCGGTTTGCTTCCGGATTGCTAACGTAATTCCTGCGATGAGTTCTAGGGCAGCTAGTCCTAATATATACAAGCCAATGGATGGCAATGATAAAATTCCGAGCACAACGTGCAAGATTGCTGCAATGAACAAACCTACTGGTTTGCGTAAATAGATGCTAAAAATGGCGTAGCCGATAATGAGAAACACTAATACGATCGATAAAATTGCGATGAATGATTCCATTTTTTCGTCCCCTTTCGGTTTATACGTAATATTATTCCTCTTTCTTTCACGTTGTAAACGTTTTAATCGTTGTTGTGTAGCAGTTTTTTACAATTTGTCTATCTTTATGCTTCTCTTTTCTGTTTTTCATAGGGATTTATTACAATAATTTGTCTAGTATATTGTCTATTTTGTGAAATTACTGAAAAATTTGGCTTCTTTGTTTGAATGTATGTAACTTGTTACGTACAATATAAGTATGACGAATTGTTTAGTTACATGAAGAGGAGGAATAGTGATGGGTAGACTCGATGGAAAAGTAGCGATTATTACGGGTGCTGCAAGTGGTCAAGGAGCAGTTGAAGCAAAAATGTTTGCGAAAGAAGGCGCAAAAGTCGTTGCAACCGATTTTAACGAAGATGCTTTAAACAAAAATGTGGACGAAATTAAAGCAGATGGTGGTGAAGCGATCGCTGTAAAACATGATGTAACATCGAAAGAAGATTGGGATACCGTCGTCCAAAAAGCGATTGAGTCGTTCGGTGAAATGAACATTCTCGTAAACAATGCCGGTATTACAGGGGAAATTATGAAGCCGATTGAAGATTTTACGATTGAAGAATGGGATAAAATATTAGATGTGAATGCGAAAGGACCTTTTTTAGGTACGAAAGCAGTTATTCCGGAAATGAAAAAAGCCGGCGGTGGAAGTATCGTTAACATTTCTTCTTTATCTGGGTTATACGGTCTTGGGAACCCGGCGTATAACTCATCGAAAGGTGCGGTACGTTTATTAACGAAGAACGTCGCACTCGATTATGGAAAGCATAATATCCGTTGTAACTCTATTCACCCAGGAACGATTGAAACGCCGATGACGAAAGACTTTGTCGGCCATGAGGAAGGTAGACAAGCAGCCTTACAGGGAATTCCGTTAGGTATTCTCGGACAACCGGAAGATGTTGCAAATGCAGTACTTTTTTTAGCTTCGGATGAGTCGCGTTTTATCACTGGTGCTGAGCTCGTCATCGATGGTGGCTCGATTTTAATTTAATGTTCATCGTTTCGAAAACGATACAGTTTTAAATGAAAGATGAAAAAGCGGATTGGGTTAGTTTACGTACATAAGAGCTTTATTGTGGGGGAACTCTCGTGGCGAAGCGGACGATGACGTAATTGATTCGTCCGTTTTTTCTTTTACCTTTATTATGGGCGTGGTTTGTAGTTTTTCCATATAGTTCGTTTGCTACGATGGGGAACTTGGCTACATAATCTATATTATCGTAGTGCCAGCAATAGTGGCAAATTCGTTACTACAGGGAATTTGCTTGAGAATATTCATAATTCCCACTAGAAAAAGACTAAGAAAATCAATATTCTACGTTGTAGAGCCTTTTTTTCGAAAACTTAATCGATCCTCTGTGCTGTAATAATAGATGCGCCACGAAAACAAATTGCTTACGTTAAACTCGCTATGCTAACTTTAACGCTAACAAAACCTTGCGTTAAACTAATGAAAAGAATATGAACGCAAGAACGTCTTACGTTAAACGATGCTAAAAATCTTTAACGCGAAACTTTCTTGCGATAAAGGTATGAACATATTCTTAACGAGAAACATTCTTACGTTAAACTTACAAATCCATCTTTAACGCAAAACCTTGCTTACGTTAATCTCACTTTTCTATCTTTAACGTAAACATCATACCGCGACAAACTTGCACGCACGACCTTAACGCAACAACACCTTACGTTAAGCTCACAAACAGGACATTAACGTAAGAACGAATAGGCGGCAGTTTTAACAAATTCTGATGCGTATAAAGTGAATAAGTGACGATATATGAACGGGTGCTAACTAAAACAGCTTATTCTAACCCATTATAAGTCCGTTCTCCGACGATGCGAATCGCCGCTTGACAACACGTCGTCCGATATTTGTCTGGATTTGTTTTTAATCGTTTAATCGCCGCCTCGCTTTCCTTGCCGCATTTCATACAAGTAAAACGATAAAACTTCCCTACTTTTGTCGTCCGCGTACTCGGTGCATCGTGTTTTCTTAATTCCGCCTCAAATGCAGCATCTCCGTCTGTCTCCGTGCGTCCTTGCACGTAAAAAGCATAATGAATGCACTCATGGCGCAACACACCTAAAATAATTTCATCAGCACCATATGTTAATACATTTCCGGACAACTCAATTCGTAGCGGCGTACTGTCATACGAAAAGATAAAACGCCCTAACGACGTGCGCAGACGATTATTCCGAACGACCGGAACAGATAAATAAATGCCATAATGTTCCTTTAAAAATTGTTTTGCATAATTCGTTAAATATTGTTCATCCACTTGTTTCACCTTATAAAAAAAGTTTGTCATTTTCTCAATGAAAACCCCAAAAGTAACATAACGAACATCAGCGTACTAACGTGATGAAAGTTCAACCAATCTACCTTACATCACTTTCATACAGTATACAGTGGAACAACAGTTTCAAGCTGTTGTCATTTATAAATATGATTCATCCATGAGACGCTGTTTCATATGCTCCGGAATCGAAACAGTACGATGTGTATGTGCATCGATATAAACGAGTGCACCACGTCCAGTTAAACAAACGTCACCGTTTTCTTTCGTCCCCATATAATGAAGATCGAGCGAACTGTTTCCGACACGATCTGTTTTCACATGAATCGTTATTTTTTCATCAAAATAAATTTGCTCCAAGAAGTCACATTGCAAATCAGCAACAACCGGAAATGCAGTTACTTTCTCATCATTTCCAAACATTCCTTTCGCTTTTAAATATTCAATTCGTGCCTGCTCGAAATAAATAAATGCTGTCACATTGTTCATATGTCCGAACATATCTGTTTCTGAAAAACGAACTGGAACGGTTATTGAGAATGAAAAAGATTTTTGCCACGTAGTCCAATCATCAATATAACTAATTTGTTTCATGTATGTATACACCCCATTTTGTCAACAATCATTATATCAAGCTTTTTATTGTTAATATTGTTGCGATCTCTTATACGATTATATTTCTTTAGAAAACTTACGCATTATTTGCTCTAATTTCATCGCTAGTTGTAAATCACCGGATACGTTAATTTTTCCTGTCATATATGCCGTTAACGCATTTAACGAACCTGCTAATAATCGTTTAAAATATTTTTCGTTAAAATGAAACGTACAATGAGTGGACTCAAGCTCCCCTTTATGGACAGAAACTCGTTCTTTCGTTATTTGTAATGTGTACGTTTCTTCTACATCACTTTCAATATGAAAAAGCGCATTCGCTTCGAGGCCGTCAAATGATTCAATCGGAACTTCATTCGCTTTTTCCTCAATTAATTGCCAAATTTCTTCTACAGTCATCGCATCTAACTGCACATAATCCTCCCCTTTCACTCTTCTTCCCTCATTATAACATCGATTGCACATCGATTGACGAAGAACGTACATAAAGAATATAATATACCTATATAGGTATATGGGAGGCGTGAAAATATTGAGTAAGAAACATTTATTAATTACGTTAACTGCACATGAAAGAGATGCGAATAATGTAACGATCGCATTTACAATGGGGGTAAAAGCGTTAGAAAAAGGGCATGCACCCGAAATTTTACTATTATCCGATGCTGTTCACTTAGCAGAGCAAGGCTATGCCGATCCGATCGATATTGGTGAACCTTTCGAACCGATTAAAAAACTAATCGAACAATTTATTGAAAATGGCGGCACGTTAAACGTATGTTCTGCGTGTATGCAACATAACAGTGTGAAAGAAGATAATTTAGTTGATGGCGCTAACGTTGTCGATGCTGATTACGTTGTGGACGCGTTGACGAATGCTGAAAAGACGTTGCAATTAAATTAACTGTCATTTAAAAAACGGTTGGTGTGAGGTTCCCCCACTCCTCCGCCGTTTAAACTGCCCGACAAACATACAGAAAATTTCAGCACATATAATTAAAAATGAAATTAAGTCATAGCTTATTTTCATACTGTATCGAAATTTCTTAAAAGATAAAAACCAGATACAGTAGGTAGGACTTATGTATCCGGATTTCATAAAAGACAAAAAACCAGATACGGTATATCGGCTTATGTATCCAGGTTTCATGAAAATTAAATTCCAGATACGGTAACTAACGTATCTGTACTAAATTTATAAAAACTTAATTTTTAAATACGATAAATGACCTCATAAAAAATTAATACACATACAACTGTATTCGTATTGTTTTATGCGATTACATGTAGTTAAATATAAGGTCTTGTCTGTTTTTCCAAACCAAATTAAATATTTACAAACAAAAAAGAAGCTGGTCGATCGATGAGCAATATTCTTCCACAGTAAACTCATCATACCAGCTTCTTTCGATTAAGCATAAATGAAATTAGTGAGCGTTATCGCTTCCGAAGAAGTTTTTAAACGACTGAATAGCTGTCGCTCGGTTCATCGCTGCGATCGACGTCGTTAATGGAATACCTTTCGGGCAAACTTGGACACAGTTTTGTGCGTTACCGCATCCGAGTAAGCCACCTTGTTCCATTAAACCTGCTAATCTTTCAGACTTGTTCATTGCACCTGTTGGATGTGCATTAAAGAGACGAGCCTGCGAAATTGCAGCTGGACCGAAGAAGTCGCTCTTATCATTTACGTTTGGACATGCTTCTAAACAGACACCACACGTCATACATTTCGATAATTCATACGCCCATTGACGTTTCTTCTCAGGCATACGTGGGCCAGGACCGAGATCGTGTGTTCCATCGATTGGAATCCACGCTTTTACTTGTTTGAGTGCATCAAACATACGCTCACGGTCGATTACTAAGTCACGTACAACTGGGAACGTCGTCATCGGTGCAATACGAATCGGATGTTCTAATTGGTCTACTAACGCGGCACACGCCTGGCGTGCTTTCCCGTTGATGACCATGGAACAAGCACCACAAACTTCCTCTAAACAGTTACTATCCCACTGAACAGGAGATGTTTTTTCTCCATTTGCGTTCACTGGGTTTTTTTGAATTTCCATTAACGCCGAAATGATGTTCATATTCGGACGGTATGGAACGTGAAACGTTTCATCGTATGGATTGGAGTCTGGGCTGTCTTGACGTGTAATAATTAACGTTACCGTTTTTTGTTCAGCCATTATTTTTTACTCCCTTCACTAACTGTTGTATAGTCACGTTTACGTGGCGGAATAAGTGATACATCCACCTCTTCATATGAAAACTTCGGATCGTTATTTTGCGCATCGAATTCTGCAATAGTCGTCTTTAAGAAGTTTTCATCGTCACGTTCAGGGAATTCAGGCTTGTAGTGTGCCCCGCGACTCTCATCACGATGATAAGCACCAAGTGTAATAACTCGTGCTAAGTGAAGCATGTTCTTTAACTGACGTGTGAACATAACTGCTTGGTTACTCCACTTCGACGTATCCGTAATATTAATATTGTTCCAACGTTCAAGCAGTTCTTGAATTTTCTCATCTGTCTTTAAGAGACGAGGGTTTTCGCGAACGACAGTAACGTTATCTGTCATCCATTCTCCGAGTTCTTGGTGAAGTTGATATGCGTTTTCTTCTCCATCCATCTTAAGTAATTGTTCGAACTTCTCTTCTTCGTCTTTTTCATATCGTTCAAACAAGCTTGATGGTAAATCATCGACATGTTTATCTAAACCGTCGATATATTCGATCGCTTTCGGCCCTGCGACCATTCCACCGTAAATAGCAGACAATAAAGAGTTTGCACCTAAACGGTTCGCTCCGTGCTGCGAATAATCACACTCACCTGCTGCAAATACTCCTGGAATGTTCGTCATTTGATCGTAGTCAACCCATAATCCGCCCATAGAGTAGTGAACGGCTGGGAAGATCTTCATCGGAACTTTACGCGGATCTTCACCGACGAACTTCTCATAAATTTCAATAATTCCTCCGAGTTTAATGTCTAACTCTTGCGGATCTTTATGCGATAAGTCGAGGTAAACCATGTTTTCCCCGTTAATACCTAACTTTTGGTTTACACAAACGTCAAAGATTTCACGTGTAGCAATGTCACGTGGAACGAGGTTACCGTAAGCTGGATATTTCTCTTCTAGGAAATACCACGGTTCTCCATCTTTGTACGTCCAAACACGTCCACCTTCTCCACGTGCTGATTCACTCATTAAGCGAAGCTTATCATCACCTGGAATAGCCGTTGGGTGAATTTGAATAAACTCTCCGTTAGCATACTTTGCACCTTGCTGGTAAAGTGCGCTTGCTGCTGAACCAGTGTTAATAACAGAGTTAGTCGATTTACCGAAAATAATTCCTGGTCCACCTGTCGCTAAAATTGTTGCGTCAGAAGGAAAAGATTTAATTTCGTGCGTCTGAATGTTTTGACCAACGACTCCTCTACCTTTTCCATCATCGTCAATAATGACACCTAAAAACTCCCAACCTTCAAACTTCGTGACAAGTCCTTCTACTTCATAACGACGAACTTGTTCATCTAAAGCATATAAAAGTTGTTGCCCTGTCGTAGCCCCTGCATATGCTGTACGGTGGTGTTGTGTTCCACCGAAACGTCTAAAATCGAGTAGCCCTTCAGGTGTTCGGTTAAACATAACACCCATTCGGTCGAGCATATGAATAATACTTGGCGCTGCATCACACATCGCTTTTACTGGCGGTTGGTTCGCTAAAAAGTCCCCACCGTACACAGTATCATCAAAGTGAATGTCTGGAGAGTCCCCTTCTCCTTTCGTGTTCACCGCACCGTTAATTCCACCTTGGGCACAAACAGAGTGAGAGCGTTTTACTGGAACGATCGAAAATAAATCTACGTGTACGCCTGCTTCGGCAGCTTTGATCGTCGCCATTAATCCAGCTAGACCACCACCGACGACGGCGATTTTACGATTACTCATGTCAATACTCCCTCCTCTAATATTGTGTTATGCACCAATTCCAAACTGAATAATTGTACGAATACCGATATAACTAACGACTAAAAAGACGATGACTGTTGCATATGTAATAATTTGTTGTGAGCGTGGAGATTGTGCAATTCCCCAATGTACGCAAAAGCCCCATAGTCCGTTAGCTAAGTGGAATACAACTGCTAAGATTGAAATAATGTAGAACCAGAAGTAAAATGGTTGTGTTAAAATACTTTCCATCATTTGATAGTTTACTTCGGCTCCAGCAATTGCAACTTGCACTCGTGTTTGCCATACGTGCCATACGATAAAAATGAGCGTAATAATCCCAGTAATGCGTTGTAAGAAAAACATCCAGTTACGGAAAAAGCCATAACGTGTAACGTTGTTCTTCGCTACAAACACAATATAGACACCTAAAATGGCGTGGAACAAAATTGGTAAATAAATAATGAACGTTTCTAGAACAAGTACAAATGGTAATGATCCCATAAAGTTTGCTGCTTTGTTAAAACTTTCTTCGCCATACACAGCAAAATGGTTCACAATTAAGTGTTGAATAACGAAGATACTAATTGGAACAACACCTAGTAGTGAGTGCAATCTGCGATATGTGTATTGTCGATGATCCACCATGTGTTACTCCCTCCTTAACTTTAAAATTTTATATGAAAAATAATTGCACACTATGGAACAGTTACACTTTTCTCGCTTCCTTTTACTGTATCCTATAACAGCATAAAAATAAGCGAAAAAACTTTTAGCCGATACGGCCACCGGTCGAATCCTATTTTATTGTACTTGTTAGGACAAAAAGCGTCAAGAAAAGGCGTTCTCAAAAAACGAACACTCCGCTACCATCATAGCACTTTGCACTATCATTTGCGACTTTTTTACAGTTTTATAATGAACAGTTTCTTTCGATTCCTATGGATTATTTCCCATCATTGCAGTAATGTAAACGTTTTATATAACAGAGGAAAGTTTACCCTGTTCAATGATATATAAACAGCGGTAAAATTTTTTCTTATTATCATTTTGTCCGGAGTCAGTTTTATCGTTATAAGTGTTACTCCGCAAAAGACTTCTTTTTTCGCGGTACTTCATAAAAGATTTTTCAGTTTGCCATGTATCTTATGTAAAAGCTCTTGAACATTTTATTTCGACTATTTTATGCGCACTTTCGTCGTGAAAGCATTTGAATAGGTAAAAGGAAAGCGTAAAGGTGGCTGAAGTTTTTAAAAAAATGAACCAACAACGAAAAAATTATTTATAAAAGTAAAAAATGTACCGATAAAAAAGTGAGCGAAAAAAATAGTATTCTGAGATAAATGGACGAACGTAACATAATCGGCATTCGCCGAAACTATGATATAATAAGAAACGGATTTTATAAATATATACGGTAGAGGATGACTTAAATGAGCGAGGAGAAATGGTCCATCCAACAACTTTACAAGTTAAATAAAGAGACGATAGGACAAGATGTATTACGTTATTTAACGCTTCCTGAATTGTTAGGACATGAAAAGGAAACGATACTTTACTTTGCTGGCCGCGTGCTTGCTAGAAAAATTGATATTCGCTCGATCGACGATTTAACCTTTACGTTTCATCTGTTTCGATGGGGGAAATTGGAGTTAGAAAAAGAGAAGAAAAATAAAATGACATTTTATTTAATGGCAGACGAAATTGTCGAACGTATGAAAGCTCCGTATACGGTTGATTTTCGTATGGAAGCCGGTTTTATCGCGGAAGCGTTAGAGCAAATGACAAATCGAGCGGCGGAATGTATCGAGTCGGTAAATGAACGGTTATATCGTATACAATTTACCGTACATTTTACAGATTAACACGTGCACTTATCATTTTATATGTCGTAAAACAAAAAGAGAGTGAGTCACAACATCGTGATTCACTCTCTTTTACCTTTTATGAAAAAACTTACGCTTCGTTTTTTTCTGTTTCATTTAAATGCTCTAATATCGATGTGGCGACATTCTGCGGTATACCTAACTTCGTTATTTCTTCAACTGTTGCATCTTTAATACGCTCAATTCCTTTAAAATGTTTCAATAACGCTGTTCGTCGTTTCGGTCCGACGCCAGGAATTTTATCGAGTTCTGATTGCATAACACCTTTACCACGTAGCTGGCGATGGAATGTAATCGCAAAGCGGTGAACTTCATCTTGAATACGTTGTACGAGATGGAATTCATTCGAACGCCGTTCTAGTGGTACGACTTTTGGGGGGCTTCCGTATAACAGCTCACTCGTTTTATGCCGTTCATCTTTCACGAGTCCACATAACGGAATCGACAAACCGAGTTCATTTTCTAATACGTCACGAGCAGCAGACATTTGTCCTTTTCCACCGTCGACGATAATTAGATCAGGCAATGGTAAGTTTTCTTTTAACACACGTGTGTAACGACGACGGATAACTTCGCGCATCATTTCGTAATCGTCTGGACCTTGCACATGACGAATTTTATATTTGCGATATTCATTTTTATCCGGTTTTCCATCTGTAAAGACGACCATGGCGGAGACGGGGTCTGCCCCTTGGATGTTCGAGTTATCGAATGCTTCAATGCGTCGCGGTATTTCAATATGCAACAGATCACCTAAATTTTCAACCGATTTAATCGTCCGTTCTTCATTTAATTCAATTAATGCGAACCGTTCATTTAACGCGATTTTTGCATTTTTATCTGCAAGTTCAACGAGGTCACGTTTTTGTCCGCGATACGGTGTATGAACGTCAATTTTAAGTAACTTTTCAAGCAGTTCCGTCTCCGTTCCGATCGGAACAAACACTTGTTTCGGCTTTAAATTGCGATGATGTAAATAAAACTGACCGATAAAACTAATGAACGCATCTTCTGCATCGTTGTAAAACGGAAATATAGATACTTCACGTTCAATTAATTTCCCAAGACGAACGTAAAACACTTGAATGCACATCCAACCTTTGTTGTAACTGTATCCAAATATGTCAATGTTTACTTTTTCGTTTAAAATGACTTTTTGCTGTTCCATTACTGCTTCGATATGCATAATTTGATCACGCAACTCTTGAGCTCGTTCAAAATTTAATTGCTCACTCGCTTCGTACATTTTCGTTTCTATTTCATCTTTTATTTCTTTATATCCACCTTGTAAAAAACGTGTTATTTCTTGAACGATTTTATCGTACGATTCTTTTGGAACTGGCTCATCACTGCAGGCAAGGCATTGATTCATATGATAATAAAGACAATACTTCCCCGGTGGGTTATTACATTTTCGTAACGGATAGAGGCGATCGAGGAGTTTTTTCGTTTCTCGAGCGGCGATGACGTTCGTATACGGACCGAAATATTTGCCACCGTCTTTTTTCAATTTTCTCGTGATGAGTAGTTGCGGATGGCGTTCGTTCGTAATTTTTAAATACGGATAACTTTTGTCATCCTTTAACATAACGTTATACTTCGGATTATACTTTTTTATTAAGTTCATTTCTAAAATAAGCGCATCGATCTCACTCGACGTAACGATATATTCAAAGTCAGCGATATCCATGACGAGCCGTTGCGTCTTTTCATCATGCGCCCCTTTAAAGTAGGAACGAACACGGTTGCGTAATTTTTTTGATTTTCCGACGTAAATGACGATACCGTGTTTATCTTTCATTAAATAACAACCTGGCTTCATCGGAACGACATTCAATTTCTGCTCAATCGTCGACTCCACGATTCCCCCTCCTTTCAATTCGTTTTATTTATATTTTGTTGTCGGTTCGTTTTAGTTATTTGTGTTGCCGGTTCGTTTAAGCTGAAAAACTTTCCTTTATTGCCTTCTTTGGATAAAATCATCGTTTTCGTTTTGTATGGCGTAATACTTGCCTATGTTCCATTGATCGCAATGTTTTGACTGCAATTTTATGTTACGTAAACCTATAATGTCGGTTCGTTTTGGGCAAAATTTATCCCTTGTTACACAATAATAACAAGGGACTTCTCGTTCGTCATGTCTTTGCAGTTTTATTAAGCGTGCTTGTCAATTAATTCAGCAAGTTTTTCTTTCGGTTGGAAACCGACAACTTGATCTACGACATTTCCATCCTTCATTAAAAGTAATGTCGGGATACTCATAATGCCGTATTCACCAGCAGTTTCTTGGTTGTCATCCACGTTTAGCTTAACGATTTTTACTTTGTCACCCATATCCGAATCTAATTCTTCTAAAACTGGTGCAATCATTTTACACGGTCCACACCAAGGTGCCCAAAAGTCTACAAGTACTAAGCCATCCGCAGTTTCTTGGGAAAAATTTTGATCTGATACATCTACAATTGCCATTTGATTACCTCCATTTTCTACTTCATAATCTGTCCTGATTATATCATCGTTAGTTTTCCCATGCTAGCACTTTGCTTATTCAACAAAATGGCGCCTTCCTATTTTTTTACATTTTTATGACGATTACTATATGTTTTAAAAAAGGCGTTCGACTGTTTTCCGTTTTGTGGTGCAGCACTTGCAGGAGCGCACCAATACATACGAGTGGTGCTCTAGCCTATACACGTTCGAACAAAACGGTGCGGATGATTCCGATTTTGGTTTTACCCTTTACACTTTCACGTAAAAGATTGCGAGTGCTTCTTACCATGCGGATTTATCTTTTCATCCTTGAAAAACTGCGGGCGTTCCTTATTACGTGTTCTTACACATTTTTGTGAAACTCGTGTATTTCTTTTCTCACCTCGTGTTCTTACCTCTACATCTTCGTGAAATTCGCGTGTTCCGTTTCTCACTACGTCGTCTTACCTGTACATCTTCACTGGAAAATACGCTAACGTCTCTTACTACACGGGCTTAACTCTTTTATCGTACAGGGCATATCCTTTAGGACTAGCTAGGCAGTAATTGTTTAATTTCATTAATTAACTGTGGCACGACTTCAAATAAGTCACCGACAATTCCGTAATCTGCTACGGAGAAAATGTTCGCATCTGGGTCTTTATTAATTGCGATAATTACTTTCGAGTTCGACATTCCTGCTAAATGTTGAATTGCTCCGGAAATACCACACGCAATATATAAATCAGGTGTGATCACCTTTCCCGTCTGTCCAATTTGCAACGAGTAATCGCAATATTCAGCATCCGCTGCCCCACGTGTAGCCCCGACTGCACCTCCTAACAAATCCGCTAATTCATATAACGGTTTAAATCCATCTGCACTTTTTACGCCACGTCCACCAGCAACGACGACACTTGCCTCGGATAAATCAACACCTTCTGTTTTCTTCGTAATGACTTCTTTAATAATCGTTTTTACATCCTTAATGTCGACTTCTTTCGTCTCTACTGTTCCCGAGAGAGACTCATCTCGATCTAAACTTTTTATGTTATTCGGACGAATCGTCGCAAACGTCAATCCATCTTTAATTACTTTTTTCTCGAACGCTTTCCCTGAATAAATTGGTCGTGTAAAGACGACACGGTCGCCATCTACTTCAAGATCGATCGCATCTGATATAAGTCCTAAATCGAGTCGACCTGCAATTTTAGGCGTTATATCTTTTCCAATCGCTGTATGACCCATTAAAATTGCTGTCGGATTTTCTGCTTCGATAACTGGTAAAACTGCTTGCCCATACCCTTCCGGCGTGTAATGTTTCAGCTGTTCGTGCGTAATCGTTATTACTCGATTCGCTCCGTAATAAATCATTTCTTGTGCGTGATCTTCTAATGGACTATCGCTTAAAAGAAGTGCGACGACTTCCGCATCTTCATTTATTTTTTTCGCTGCAGCAATCGCTTCAAAACTGACGTTTCGTAGCTGATCTCCTTGCAGTTCACCGATAACTAAAATTTTTTCGCTCATCGTTTTAAGCCCCTTTCCGAATTTCGTCTTAAAGCACTTTTACTTCATCACGTAAAATAGCTACGAGTTTTTCTACTTGTTCTTCAACGTCGCCTTCGATCATTTCACCAGCTTGTTTTTCTTCCGGTAAAAACCGTTCGATCGTTTCTGTTTTTGCTTCGACATCGTCTTCATCTAAATCTAAATCATCGATTTCTAATTCCTCAAGTGGTTTACTTTTTGCTTTCATAATGCCTGGAAGTGAAGGATAGCGCGGTTCGTTCAACCCTTGTTGACACGTAACGAGTAATGGTAGAGGAATTTCAATTTTTTCAACGTCCCCCTCGACATCCTTTTCAATTTGTGCCGTATCATCATCAATTTCAATATCAACAATCGTCGTAACATAGTTGATCCCTAGCTTTTCTGCCAGACGTGGACCGACTTGACCACTCGCCTCGTCGATCGCAACATTCCCAGCTAAAATGAGATCGACATCCTTATCTTGGAAAAACTCCTCTAGTATGCGAACGGTCGTATATTGGTCCCCATCTTCTAGGTCGTCTTCTGTATTAATAAGTACGGCCTTATCCGCGCCCATCGCAAGCGCTGTACGTAATTGTTTTTCAGAATCCATATCACCGATCGTAACGACCGTCACTTCCCCGCCGTGTTCGTCACGCAAGACGATTGCTTCTTCGACTGCATATTCATCGTAAGGGTTAATTATAAACTCAGCATCATCTTCATCGATCATTCCATCTGTAATGACAATTTTGTCTTCTGTATCGAACGTCTTCTTTAATAATACGTAAATGTTCATCGTCCGTTCCTCCTCAGTTTTATTTTGCTTTTATGAATAATTACTTCGATCGTCTATACATTTCTATTATACACATTTACTCGTCTGTAAACGTCGGTTTTCGTTTTTCGATAAAAGCAGCGATCCCTTCTTTCGCATCTTCGTTCATAAATACTTTTCCAAATCGGATCGCTTCTTCTTCAAAACCTATCTTCCCATCCCCACGTTTATATAAGCCGACTAGTTCCATAATGTCTGTAATCGTTAACTTACTCTTTGTCGCAATTTTCTTTGCGACGTCATGCGCTTTTGCGACGACGTCTTCGTCAGTTTTCACATAATTATTCGCCAATCCGTAAACATGTGCTTCTTTTCCGGTGAGCGGTTCACTCGTCAACATCATTTCATATGCCTTTGGGCTGCCGACTAATTCCGGAAGTCGTTGCGTGCCTGCAAAACCGGGAATAATTCCGAGCGATAATTCAGGTAAACCGAGCTTCGCATCTTCTGTTACAAATCGCATATGGCAAGCGAGTGCTAATTCTAAACCTCCTCCAAGTGCTGCACCATGGATTGCCGCAATGATCGGTACTTGAAAGTTTTCCATTCGGTTAAAAACTTTTTGCCCTAGTCGACCAAGTTGTTCAAACTGTTCGGCGTGTTCTAACGTTGTAAACTCTTTAATGTCAGCACCCGCTGAAAAAAAGCGACCTTCACCATGGACGATCATTACTTTTACGTTATCGATGTTTTTTTCAATCATATCGAGCGCTCGATCGATATCGTGTAATAATGTACTAGAAAGTGCGTTCGCTGGTGGGCTATTTAACGTCATCCAAGCAATTTTCTGCTCCGTTTTAATGGAAACCGTCTCCATGCTCCCCCTCCTTCGCCTACATTAATCATTACATGAAACGAAAATTCCTTTTGTTAGTAAAGTATGGACCTCTTTTGCCTGTGCAACGAGGTCGTATCGATGTGATTTCATGACCCATGTCGTTACTGTTTCATCTAACGTTCCGAAAATCATTTGGCGAATAAGTTTCGGATTTACTTCTTGACGAATTTCATTTTCTTCGATCCCTTGTGCGATAATACTATCGATCACGTCTAAATATGCTTTCAACACTTTGTTTATTTCATAACGTAATTCTTGTTTGGATTGACGTAGTTCTAACTGGGCGACGACTGCTAAATGTGGCGATTCAGACAATTGACGAAAATGCATTTCAATTAGTGTAAGTAATTTTTCGCTTGCTGTCTCTTTCGTTTCAATCGCATTCACTGTCGCCTCGATAAACTTTCCCATTTTTTCTTTAAAAACAGAAACTAATATATCTTCCTTATTTTTAAAATATAAATAAATCGTCCCATCTGCGACGTTTGCTTTTTTTGCAATTTTGGCTACTTGTGAAGAGTGATAGCCATTTTCTGCAATCACTTCAACCGCAGCGTCGATAATTTGATGATATTTCGGCCGTTCTTTGCTCAATGTTATACCTCATTTCTACCGTCAAAACAACTTATGAATGATTGGTCATTCATAGGTCATTTTAACGTTTCCATTTTTTAAAGTCAATGTTCATTTTCGTTACGATAATTGGGAAAACTGTATTCGCCCGCGTGTTGATGTGCGATAACTTAATTTGCTTTTTCTTCTTTCTCGAGCGCTGCGATCGATTCTTCAACGAGTTGACGTTTTATTACTTTACCGACGATTGTCTTCGGTAATTCATCGCGGAATTCATAAATGCGAGGTATTTTATATGCTGCTAAATGTTTTCGGCAATACGTATGAAGTTGTTGCTCATCTAACGGCTCGCCATCCCGTGTTATGATATAAGCCTTTACCGTCTCTCCACGGTATTCATCTGGTACACCGATGACCGCAACTTCTTGTACACCTTCATATTCGTATAAAACTTCTTCAATTTCACGTGGATAAATATTGTACCCACCTGCGATAATCATATCTGATTTACGATCTTCAACGTAAAAATATCCTTGGTCATCCATTCTCCCCATATCGCCTGTTAATAGCCATCCATCTTCCTTTAACACTTCTTCCGTTTCTTCTTCCATATTCCAGTAACCTTTCATTATTTGTGGACCTTTTACAGCAATTTCGCCGACCTCTCCGATTGGCATTTCCTCCATCGTCTCACTATCGACAACTTTTGCATCTGTATCTGGCCACGGTACACCAATACTTCCGTTAATTCGCATATCCCAAATGAAGTTAGCGTGTGTTACTGGAGACGTTTCTGTTAAACCGTACCCCTCGACGAGTCGTCCACCCGTTTCTGCTTCAAAACGTTGCTGTACTTCTAACGGAAGACCTGCAGAACCACTTATACACGCTTCGATCGACGATAAGTCGTACTCTTTTAACTTCGGATGGCTTAATAAACCGATATATATAGTTGGTGCACCTGGAAATAGGGTAGGCTTCAGTTTTTCAATCGTCTTTAATACTTCACCAGCATCGAACTTCGGTAAAAGAACCGTTTTAGCTCCATACATAATACCTAAGTTCATCACTGTCGTCATACCGTAAACGTGGAAGAACGGTAAAACACCTAGGATGACTTCTTCACTTTCTTTTAATTTGTACATCCATGCATCGCACATTTGTACGTTAACGACTAAGTTGAAATGCGTGAGCATGACTCCTTTCGGTTTCCCAGTCGTTCCACCTGTATATTGAATGAGCGCCAAATCATTTTTCGGATCGACATCATCAGCGACAGTAAACGAAGACGGGTCGATTGCTTGTACCGACTTCCAATAATGTGTGTCTGATGATTCGACAGCTTTTTCAATGACACCGTACTCTCTGCGTTGCACGAATGGATAAAGTAAATTTTTTGGAAATGGTAAATAATCTTTAATGCCTGTTACGATTATATGTTCGAGGTCTGTTTTTTGACGCACCGCTTCGACACGCGGATATAATATATCAAGACAGACGATATATTTTGCTCCCGAGTCTTCCATCTGATAATGAAGTTCACGTTCTGTAAAGAGTGGGTTCACTTGAACGACAATGCCTCCGGCTAAAAGCGCACCGTAATACGTGATGACCGCTTGCGGACAATTAGGCAACATGCTTGCGACACGATCGCCCTTTCGTAATCCTTTTTCTTTTAAAAACTGTGCCATCTGCTTCGCTTTGTATAACAGCTCTTTAAATGTTACTTCTTTGCCTAAAAAATGAAGCGCCACTTTTTCAGGATGTTTTTCCGCCGTTTGAACTAAAAAATCATAAAGTGGAATTTCATCGTATTTAAGCGTATGCGAAATTTCATCCGGATAATGTTGTAACCATGGCCTTTCTTTCACCGTAACCATCCCCTTCACTTATTTTCATCAAAAAACTTTTATGAACACGTAAATGGAGCGTTTCGATTTTTTCGTGTATTCTCAGGATGTAACCGTTTTCATTTGGTGAAATAAATAAATCGTACGGTAGTCGAATGTAAGATATCGCTTAGGCGCTAAATTTTTCCTACGAAACAACCCAATAAGCGATACCTACTAGTAAAAAGACGATTGCGACGGAAATTAAAATACGAGCAAGCTTTTCAAGTACCATCTTGTTCCCTCCATGAACGTGTTACAACAAAATGCTTTTGTTGTTCAAATCTTATCATAAAATGAATGACAATTCAATTGCAGTTTTCGCACTGGGGAATGCATTGCAACCGATCATTTTGACCGTCCGAATCGTTACAATTACTTCCGTAGGCGGTTTCGAAGTTTTAAATTGTTTTAAAAAAAGATTCGCTGTGATACGTTTGTCTAGCACTCCTCCACTCGTATCGAATAAATCATCTGTTAGCTTTTTTATGAAAACTGTAGCTTTATCTCAAGTCGTAAAATGAACTTATGATACGCGGGTTTTTGTGCGGTTAGAATGTACCCTCCGAACAAAATTTAGATTTGAGCGAAAACTGGCCGGGTGGAAGGCCTTGCCGGATTAGTATTTATCGATTTTGCCGTCCATTGTCCGCTTAGAGCAGGCTTGCCGGACTAACTTTCACAACTTCGACGTTTTTTGTCCGTCTAGGGCAGGCTTGCCGGACTAATTTTCACAACTTCGACGTTTTTTGTCCGCCTAGAGCGATCTACCCGGACTAACTTTCGCAACTTCGGCGTTTTTTGTCCGGCTAGAGCAGGCTTGCCGGACTAACTTTCGCATCTTCGACGTTTTTTGTCCGGCTAGAGCAGGCTTGCCGGACTAACTTTCGCAACTTCGGCGTTTTTTGTCCGGCTAGAGCTTGCTAACCGGACTACCAAACCTTATATCACGAGCTATTGACCGCCACCGACACCGAAACACTTAAAT
>DATGRY010000057.1:0-28939 GCA_035303165.1 Pseudogracilibacillus sp. | reverse complement strand
AATTAATATCGATAAAATGAGCGGATACGCTAATGTTGATTGAATTTTTTTCTTTAATGCATGTTGTTTTTCAAAATAAGTCGCCATACGATCTAACGTATCATCTAAATTACCCGTCATTTCACCGGCACGGATCATATTAACAAAAAGGCTCGGAAACACTTTCTCATGCTTTTCAACGGCATCGGAAAAAGCAATTCCGCCGCGAATGTCAAATTCGACTTGCTTCAACACTTTTTTTAACCCTTTACTTTCCGTTTGGTCTTGTAAAATGTTCGTCGCTTCTACAATCGAAACACCGGCACGAATTAGTGTCGCAAATTGTCGACAGTAAATGACAAAATCTTCACTTTTGACGGAACTGCCACCAAACGATATATCTTTTGTGAAGATCGACGGTTTCGTCTCGACGACTTCTCGCGGACTAATCCCATCTTCGCGTAATTGTTGGATGACTGCGGTACGAGAGGTTCCTTCGATCGTGCCGCGTTTTAGTTTTCCTTGTCTCGTTCTACCGACATATTTAAATGTCATCATACGTGATCACCTACTTGGTTTAAGTACGGTGCAACTTGTTTTTGATCGACTTTCCCTTGCTGAACGAGCTCATTCATCGACATTTCAATCGTATGCATCCCTAACGCCTTACTCGTCTGTAAGACGTTATCAATTTGGTCGACTTTTTCGTTACGAATTAAGTTAGAAACGGACGGGTGACCGATTAAAATTTCCGTCGCTGCTATTCTTCCAGGCTTGTCTTTGCGAACGAGTAACCGTTGTGAAATGATTGCACGTAAGACGGATGCAAGTTGGATCCGAATTTGTCCTTGTTGGTGCGGTGGAAACACATCGATTATTCGGTTAATCGTTTGCGATGCGCTATTCGTATGTAATGTTGCAAGGACGAGGTGTCCCGTTTCTGCCGCGGTAATGGCTGTTGAGATCGTTTCTAAGTCGCGCATTTCCCCGACTAAAATAATGTCGGGATCTTGACGTAGAGCAGCTCGTAACCCGTTTGCAAACGACTTCGTATCGATTTCTACTTCTCGCTGTTGTACGATCGACTGTTTATGAGTATGTACATACTCAATCGGGTCTTCGAGTGTAATAATATGTTTTTTCAATCGTTCGTTTACGTAATCGATCATGGCCGCAAGAGTCGTCGATTTACCCGAACCTGTTGGACCGGTGACGAGAATGAGCCCATGTGGTTTTAATGTCAAATTTTGTAACGCTAATGGCATTTCTAACTGTTCTAATGACGGTATTTCTGTCGGTATGACGCGGACAGCAATACTTACGGCATCTCTCTGTTTAAACGTATTTACCCGGTAACGCGAAACGCCTTCGACGTCATACGCGAAGTCGTACTCCCCTATCTCGTCAAACGATTTCCATTTTTCACCGAGTATATGTTTTGCCATCGTTAACGAATCTTCCGGCGTTATTGCACGTTCTCCATACGGTGTTAACTCACCATTTATTCGAAAAATGGGAGGTGATCCGACCGAAATGTGTAAATCGGATGCTCGTATATCGTAAGCTTTTTTTAGTAATGTATCGATGTCGTACGTCACGTTTTCATCCCCCTTAATCGATCGTCGCAACGCGTAAAACTTCCGCTGTCGTCGTTAAACCATCTGCAACTTTTTTCATTCCATCATCTTGTAAAAACAGCATTCCATGTTCATGAACGTAATTGCGAATTTTACTTGCACTTGCAGATTCCATTATGAGTTCACGAATGTCGTCATTTATCGTTAGCACTTCGTGAATGGCAATTCTTCCTCGATATCCTGTTTGGTGACAACTCGGACAGCCGCGCCCTTGTTGAACGTAATCGACGTGAAGTTTGGATTGTGCTAATAATTCACGTTCACGTTCTGTCGGTTCTACTTGCTCGGAGCAATCACGACACACCCGGCGAACGAGTCGTTGTGCGACGACACCGGATAAGGATGACGCAATTAAAAACGGTTCAACGCCCATATCTGTCAGTCGTGTTAGTGCCGCAACAGCACTATTCGTATGAAGTGTACTTAATACTAAGTGACCTGTGAGTGATGCTCGAATCGCAATTTGTGCTGTTTCAAAGTCACGAATTTCTCCAATCATGACGATATCCGGGTCTTGTCGTAATATCGAACGAAGCCCTGCGGCAAACGTCATTCCTACCGCATCGTTTACTTGAACTTGGTTGACACCAGCAACTTGATATTCGACCGGATCTTCAATCGTAATAATATTTACCGCATCATCGTTCAGTTGATTTAATGCAGCATATAACGTCGAAGATTTTCCTGAGCCGGTTGGACCTGTCATGAGGACGATCCCATTCGGTTTATGAATCATTTCCCGGAAAAGTTGTTCATTTTCTTCAGTGAAACCAATTTTGTCGAGGCGATCAATCGCCATACTTAAATCGAGAATACGCATCACAATTTTTTCACCGTATACGGACGGTAACGTCGAGACACGAATGTCGATCGGTTTAAAGTTTACCGTCATTTTAATGCGTCCATCTTGCGGAATACGGCTCTCTGTAATATTTAAATTCGCCATAATTTTAAGTCGGGCAATAATGACATTTTGCATATGTTTCGGTAATGTTCGTTCCGTCATTAATACGCCGTCAATTCGATATCGAATTTTTAATTCTAATTCTTGTGGATCGAAGTGAATATCACTCGCTCGTTGGTTGACTGCATTCGAAATAATTTGGTTGACGAGACGGACGACTGGTGAGTCCTCATCCGTAATACCCGCTTCTTCGATCGTCTCTTCTGGTAAAACGTCGCCCATTGCTTCATGAAGCGACTCTTGAAACTCATAATATTTACTTATCGTCTGTTGAATCGAATCTTTTGTCGCAATTGCCGGGATTATTTGGAATCCTGTTGCCATCCGTAATTCTTCGATCGCAAAGTAATCCATCGGATCTGCCATCGCAACGAATAGTTGGTTTTCGTCTTTCCGAATCGGCATTACTTGAAATCGTTTAGCAATTTCATGTGGCACGAGCTGAACGACTTCCTCATCAATTGGATATTGGTTAATATTAATGTGTGGTACACCGAGTTGGAACTCAAGCACTTCGATTAACTGCTGTTCAGTAATTAACCCTTCCCGTAGGAGCGTATCGCCAATTTTTTCATTCGGGGCTTTTTCCGCAAGGGCGGCAGATAACTGATCTTCGGTTATTAATCCTGCATCGACGAGTAAATCACCAAGTCGTTTCCTGCTCATAATTGCTTTTCTTCCTCTCTACTAATCTTTTAGTATTTGCTCTAATAAGCTATCATAAAGTTCAAATAGTTCATCAAATTTTTTCTGTTGCTCTTTTAGCGATTCATCCATTTGTTCATCTAGTAGTTCAAATACTTCCGCTAATTCATCGATCATGTCACGCAGTTTTTTCTGTTCTTCCTTTAACTCTTCTAATTGATCAATTGGTACGATATTAATAGGGTCTCCAGGGGAGTCTGGATCATTCCAATCGAAAAAGTCATCAAATTCATCGAGTGAATCTTCTAATTCGTCGAGTGAATCATCGATCTTTTCTCCGTCAAGTGGTTCTTCTGCTTCATCTGACTCATCTTCTGTTGACACTAAAATAATCGTCGGAATTGGTAAATAAACATCTTTACTAATTACTTCATAATCGATAAATGAGTTGTCATCACTATATTCATTGCGGCGCGTTTCAATCGTTAACCCTTTTTTGCCTGATTGTATGACTTGTTGTTCGCCATGGGCTAAATCTTTACTATAGCGATAAATGATTCGTTGTTCGATTTCTTCTTCTTTTACTTTTTCATACTCAAAGGACGCTTTCGGTGCTGTAGACTGTAGGGCTACATGCAGTTTTTTCCCTTTTCGTTCAACTGTAAGTTTGTACGATACGTCGTCACGATTATGGACGACGAGGTCGCGCTCTTCCTCTACCTGTATACGAGCATCTAACCCGACTTCAGTGTAACTCGGTACTCTTTCGTGCGCATGACGTTCAACGATGTCAAAGTTAGCTTGTAAGAAAACTTCATAAAGCGCCGAACCGATAAAACTCGTTTCTTTTTCCGTTGCTAAAATCGCTTCGGGAAATTCAACTTCGTGCAGGAAAGAAAACGTTTCGTCTGCACCGATCACAACGCCATCTAGATGATCGATCGCATAATTCAACACGGCATTCGATAAATTCGGGATATCTAACGAAACATCTACGACATTTTCCATCGGAATATCCGTTTCGTCGAAATATACAATTGCAAGTTTCATATCGCTCAGTTCACTAGCTACTTCTTCCATCCGTAGTAACATCGTTTCTGTATCGATATAAGATAGTTCTTTTAAGTTTTGAATGGCGTCGTTGTTTTCATCGATCGATACGTGTAAAGGTATATGGACATTTTTCGGTTTCATGAAAAATGAAGTAAGCTTTCGTTTCGTTCGTTCTTCAAACTGAGAAACGGTCGCATCAATATCGAACGTTACTACTTCTCGTGGAATCGTGAAGTTTTCAAAATCACTCGTTAGCACAAAATCGCCTTGCGATTGCCATAGCGCGATTTCGACCTCAAGGGATTCCTTTATTTGTTCCACATCTTGTCCATCTACGTGAACACTGCCAATCATGGAACCATCCGGTGCCTTTGCTAACGCTGTTTTCGGAATAATGGCCGATATTAGTACAAAAATCGTAATAAGTATAAATATTTGTAATTTCCTTTGCATGCTAGCCGTCGTCCTTTCCTCGAAGACGTAATCTAATTTTTACAAATAAAAAAACCTTTACATTCATGTACACGATGTACATTGTAAAGGTCGGTTGCACTACCAGCTCCGTATGACTAAAGTGCCCATTTAGCAGTCATACATCTTCGCTCCCTTTTTCATCAATATGTATAGGTACATTTAAACTAGTAAAAAATGCCCATTTAGCTGAATTTAATTAAATAGTACCAGTTAATTTTTTCTATGTCAATATGTTCATTTACATATAATGTATTTATTAAAACAATGATACGTAAAATGTCACCATATGTTCGCCAAAAAAGTACGAGATGATCGTTGCAATGACGATATATGGTCCAAAAGGAATCGGTTGTTTTCGTTTTACTTTTTTCGTTACCATGAGAAAGCCACCGACGATTGCCCCGATTAAGGCGGATAAAAAGAATGTTAATAAAACTAGTTTCCAGCCGAGAACAATCCCGAGTAAACCGAATAATTTCATATCGCCAGCACCCATCCCGCCTTTACTAACGATAATAATAATAGCAATTAGTCCGTAACCGACGAATGCACCGATGATCGCATCGTACCATGGCGATAAAGGTTCATATATGCGTACAATAATAAATAGTGGTAAGAAAAATAATAATAGTCTATTCGGAATGAGCATATATGTCAGATCACTAACGTACACAATCATTAATAAGCTAATGAGTAAAATGGCCGTAATGAGTTCAATTCGTAAATTAAAATGGAGAAAACTGTATAAAAATAGTAACGCTGTCGCTAACTCGACAATCGGATATAGCGGAGATATCTTTTGTTTACACGTACGGCACTTCCCACCTTGTATAATGTATGAAATGATCGGAATGAGTTCCTTTCCGGTCAGTTGCGTTTTGCAGTGCGGGCAGTAGGAACGATCATCATGAAACGGTTCTTTTTTCGGTAATCGAAGACCTACGACATTAAAAAATGAACCGAAAACTGCTCCAAAAATAAAAAAGAATACACTATAATAAAGCGTCATGTACAAGCGATCTCCTTTCAAACTTCCACTTCAACTACGAAAATATAACTAGTACTAGTGTAGTATAATACGTTTAATTTGTTAATATAAGTTGTTTGAACTATTTATGACATTGTTCATTTGTGACAGCTTCGTACACATTTCCCTTTTTGGATCTTCTGCTTAGCATCTTGGGGGACTATTATTCGGAAATTCCGTAAAAACTGTCCGGGTACACCTACCTTGGCGGACTAACTTTCGCTTAATGGCTCGTAATGGTCCGGAAAGTGAGCCATAGACAGACTATTATTCGGAAACTATGGGGAGTTTATCGGGAAGAGCACAAAATACGGATAAAATTTAAAAAGCGGTAAGAGTGATTTGACGCTAGCTAGGCATTAGCATCTTGTATAGAGCGGGATGTGCGCGGGATCAAAATCCTCCGGGAGAAATGTTCTTTACCGAAAGGGATTTATATAAAATATGGGGCATGCGGGCACAAGATGTGTTCATTCTAATATGGGATGGGTTACTGTTTTTTTAGAAAAAAACGCTACAGTACGATCGTTAAAACTGTAGCGTCTTTCCGGTGTATAACGGCTAATTAAATTTCGATCGTTTCTCCAATTTGAAGCGCGATTCCTTTGCCTGTTTTTACTTGCTTTGCAAAGGCCTCTCCGTCTTGTTCGATTACAGGGAATGTATTGTAGTGAACTGGGACGACGCGTTTCGCTTTAATCCATTCTGTAGCGATGAGGGCATCTTCCGGTCCCATCGTAAAGTTGTCACCGATTGGTACGAACGCTAAATCGATATCGTGCATATCACCGTATAACTTTAAGTCAGAAAATAGCGCTGTGTCGCCGAGATGATAAATCGTCTTCTCGCCGATCGTTAATAAAATTCCAGCTGGCATCCCTGTATAAATGAATGTGCCATCTTCTTCTTCATACGAAGAACTATGGAAGGCTTGTGTATATTTGACCCGTCCAAAATCAAATTCATATGAGCCGCCGATGTTCATACCGTGGGCGTTCAATCCTTTTTGACCTAAGTAAACAGCTAGCTCATTAATCGCAACGATAAATGCACCAGTTCGTTCTGCAATTTGCATCGTATCGCCGACGTGATCACCGTGACCGTGTGTTAACAAAATGACGTCCGCTTCTACCGTATTCGGATCTAAATCACTTAACCCATTTCCCGTAATAAATGGATCGATTAAAATTGTATGTGAATCTGTCACCACTTTTACACAAGAATGTCCATGATAGGATACTTTCATTATTTATCTCTCCTTTATTTAAAATAAATTTATGTAAGTATCTTTTCTGGTGTCACGTACTCATAGCCGAGAGCTTCCGCAACACCTAAATTCGTCACATTACCTTGTAACGTATTAATTCCTTTTAGTATTGCTTCATTTTCAAGCGCTGCTTGTTTATATCCTTTGTTCGCTAGTTGCAATACGTACGGAACCGTTGCATTCGTAAGCCCTGTCGTCGATGTTTGTGGTACGGCTCCAGGCATGTTCGGAACGGTATAATGGACGACACCATATTTTACGAAAGTCGGTTCATCATGTGTCGTCACTTTTTCACTCGTTGCGAAGTTTCCACCTTGATCAATCGCCACATCAACAATAACAGAACCGTCTTCCATCGACTCGACCATCTCTTCCGTAACGAGAACAGGCGCTTTCGCACCAGGCACAAGGACAGAACCGATCGCTAAGTCCGTTTCTTTGATCGCTTTAGCAATATCGAAAGGGTTCGACATTAATGCGTTTACAGAATTGCCGAAGTAATCGTTTAATTCTTTCAGACGTTTCGGATTGAGATCGAAAATCGTCACGTTTGCCCCGAGTCCGACGGCGAGTTTGGCTGCATTCGTACCGACGACTCCACCGCCGATAATCGTCACGTTTCCACGTTTTACACCGGAAATTCCAGAAAGGAGAATTCCTTTTCCGCCTTTCGTTTTCTCCAAATATTGTGCACCAATTTGTGTTGCCATATATCCAGCAACTTCACTCATTGGCGTAAGAAGTGGTAATGAGCCATCGCCTAATTGTACCGTTTCATAGGCGATTGCTGTCACCTTTTTATCGATTAAAACTTCAGTCAACTCTCTCTGTGAAGCTAAATGTAAATATGTAAAGATCATTTGATCCGCGCGCAAATAGTCGTACTCTTCTTTTTGCGGCTCTTTTACTTTCATAATAAGTTCGTTATCCCAAGCTTCTCTAGCTGTTTGAACGATCGTTGCTCCAACTTCTTTATACATCTCATCTGAAAAGCTCGCGTTTTTACCGGCACCGGCTTGAACGTATACATCGTGTCCTGCTTCAATTAATGTTAAAACTCCTGCCGGGTTTAGTGCGACCCTGTTTTCGTTGTTTAATATTTCCTTTGGGATACCTATTTTCATTCCTTGTACACCCTCTTCGGTTTAGTTAAAAAAGAACACATTCATATTTTATCAAAATTGCTTGTAAAATGCATTAGCTAGTTAGTCTGATGGAGTTATGAACGATTTTGCTAGCACAAAAAGCGCGTCATGACAAGAAACGTATCATAATCGTCACGTTCAAACCGTTTCATTTATTTATTTCTTCAAACGCTCGATTTGAACGTTAACGCTTTGTTCATATTTACACATTGTTATGAAATAATATTCCGTAATCTTTTCCTTTTTCGTACATAATCAAGTATAATGAAACATATAAAGGATATGTATTTGACTAAAGGAGGAAGAGAAAATGGATAGCAATTACAAAAACATTGTCATTGCAGTAGATGGTTCGAAAGCCTCTGAAAAAGCATTTCAAAAATCGGTTGACATTGCGAAAAGAAACGATGCAAAACTTATTTTAGCGCACGTGATCGACTCCCGCACCTTTGCAACTGCTGAAGCGTACGATAAGTCGTTATCAGAACGCGCGGAAAAGTATGCGGAAAACTTAATGAACGAATACGTTGCGAATGCAAAAGAAGCAGGTCTTGAAGATGTAGCGTTAGAAATTAAGTATGGATCACCTAAAGTGGTCATTGCAAAAGAAATCGCTCCGGAGCACGATGCGGATCTTATAATCGTCGGTGCTACAGGACTAAACGCGGTCGAGCGCTTTTTAATCGGTAGTGTATCAGAAAGCGTCGCACGTTATGCAAAATGTGATGTACTCATCATTCGTTAATATGTTTATCTGTACAATGAAAAACTCCTTTCATTAAACGGCATACATATCGTTAAAAAGTATGTCGCCGAGAATGAAGGAGTTTTTTACTCTTCTAAAACGACTATGTATTTCCTATTTTTGTTTCTTTTGTAACTCGCATCATGGACAGTGTTAACTTAGCTTTCGAAAAGTAGACATTTTTTAAACTCATGTAACGTTTGCGTCATTTCCATATTTATTTAAGAAAAAATACGACTTACTTATGTAACTCATGGATAAAGTGAGTAATTTCTGGAATTATTAATTTATTCATCGCCAATTTTACAGCCCCTGAAGATCCAGGCATGGCGACGACAATTTTTCCTGCGACTACACCGGCTGTTGCCCGAGACAACATCGCACGCGAACCGATATCTTCTGTATAACTTAACATACGAAACAATTCGCCAAAACCAGGAATCGTTTTATCGAACATTTTTTCGACGACTTCAATCGTCACATCTCGCTTTGCGATTCCTGTTCCACCTGTTAGTAAAATTACTTCCACTCGTTCATCTTCTAGCACCTGCTCGATAAGTACTTTAATGGCTTCCATATCATCTTTTACAATCGTATGTTCTACACACGTATGGTCAGCTTTTTCTAAAAGTTCGATAATTAATTTACCACTTTTATCTGTTTCTACTGTCCTCGTATCACTCACTGTCGCAACGAAACAAGCGACAGAACGTTCTTCAACAGGATGCATTCCGATTCTCCTTTCCACTTATTGCTTTAAAGTCTCGCTTTATTTTCTTCAAACCAACTATTTATTTTTTGTAAAATATCTTCCATGGCGCTCGTATTGGAAAACGATGGTAACATCGCTAACAGTGGTTGTTGTACACCGTCGACGTGCCTCCCTTTTTTTCGCAAAACGAAAATACTCTTTTTATTTGCGTTCGATTTAAACGCGCTATTAGGTAGCTGTAACAAACCGATGACGTGTGCTTCTTTTTGTAAAAACGTATGCAGTTTTTCCGCTTCTTCACTTTCAAACAAAAATTCTGGAACGAGTAAAATGAGATAGCCTCCCGGTTTCGTATACGTTAGGCTTTGTTCAATAAATAAGTGGTGTGCATACGAATGTCCTTTTTCCGCACGTAATGCAAAGTCGCGAGCGCGTACGTCATCCGGATAATAGCCGATAGGTAAATCACTTACGACAACATCAACTGGGTCGAGTAAAAACGGTGATAAACTATCTTGGTGAAAATATTCGACACGCTTTTTCTGCAAATTAGCGTTATATAAAGAAATTTTTATAAGGGTCGGATCGATCTCACTTGCATACGCTTCGATCCCTTTTTCTAAATGTTCCATCACCGTCAATAGTAAATTTCCGGTTCCGCTTGCAGGATCAAATAGGCGTACACGTTCTTTTTCATGGACGAATTTCTCCGTTAAATAGCCGACAAAAAGAGCAATTGCTTCTGGTGTCATTTCATGATGCGGTTGGGTACCATCTTTCATCCCTTTTAAAACAGCAAGTTGAATTGCTTTGCGAATTGTTATTGCGTCGTAATCATCTACATTTACTCGTTGCAACGTATCAGTTACCGTTTGTCGAATCGACTCGTACGCCTCATCACGAACTTCTCCGTGAAAAATTGCTTCTAGGACGATTGCTAAACTGTCTAAGTACGGTTCATCCGTTTCTTTTTCAACGAGTTCTGTCATTTCATCTAACCATTCATATAACTCAACTACTGTTGAATCTTCCATACTTATCAAAAGTCCTTTCTCTATAATTTGCTACTCGTATTTTCTTGTACATTGTTCGCTCCATTTTATTGTATCATACGCGTTCGATTGTACCATGACGTAAATAGATTATCACCTATTCGCCTATGTTGCATATCATTATGATTGAAATAAGTTTTTATAAGGAGAGGGAACATGGACCGAAAAAAGGAAAACGAAAATAAAAAACAAAAGCAGATGGATACGTATAGAAGACGCAATACAGGAAAGGGGAAAAAACTAACGACGGACGCTGGGATGAAAGTGTCTAACAATGAATGGTCACTTCGGGCTGGAAGAAGGGGACCAACGTTACTAGAGGATTTCCATTTTTACCGAAAGCAATCTCATTTTAACCGAGAACGCATTCCAGAAAAGGTCGTCCATGCTCGGGGTGATGGTGCTTATGGGGTGTTTGAGACGTATAAGTCGATGAAACATGTGACACGTGCTCATTTTTTACAAGAGCCGGGACGAAAAACTCCTGTGTTCGTTCGGTTTTCTAACTTTATCGGCAGTAAAGGCTCAAAAGATACGGCAATTGATATACGTGGTTTTGCGACGAAGTTTTATACGGAAGAGGGAAATTACGATATGCTCGCTCTCTCTTTTGCTGTATTTTCTATCATGGATGCGATGAAGTTCGCCGATTTTGTTCACGCAGTAAAACCGAATCCGAGAACAGACGTACCGCAAGCGACCGTTGCCCACGATAACGCTTGGGATTATGTTGCAAACAACCAGGAAATTGCACACTTTATTATGTGGCTTATGTCAGATCGCGGACGACCGCGAAGTTGGCGGATGATGGAGGCGTGGCCTGTAAATACGTTTCGTTTTATAAATGAAGAAGGAACATCGACTTATGTTCGGTTCGTTTGGAAGCCATTACTCGGGGTTCACTCTTTGCTACTAGATGAGGCAAACATTATCGGTGGTGTGGATCCTGACTATCACCGTCGAGATTTACACGAAGCAATTAAGTGCGGTGCTTATCCTGAATATGAACTTGGGATCCAACTTATCCCAGAAGGAGAGGAACACCGTTACGACTTCGATATTTTAGACGATACGAAACTATGGCCTGAAGAGGATATTCCGGTAGAAATTATCGGCAAAATGACGTTAAATCGACTCGTCGACAATCATTTTGCGGAGGAAGAACAAGTATCATTCGATCCGTCGACAATTGTACCTGGTATCGATTTTACAAACGATCCTGTATTGCAAGGAAGAACATTCGCTTATCGTGATACCGATTATCACCGTCTCGGAACAGGCAACATCAATGAAATTCCGATAAACAAACCGATTAATGAAGTAAATTATAATCAACGCGATAGTTATTCTCGTTACCGAATTGATGTCGATTCCGTCAATTATTTAAAAAATTCATTGGCAGGAAATACACCTAGCGTCACACCGCCGGAAGAAGGTGGATTCAAACATTATCCCGAAAAAGTTGACGGTCATGTAACGCGAGAAAATCCTGGTCCATCTTTCGACGACTATTTTTCACAGCCACGTATGTTTTGGAACAGTATGTCGCAGGTGGAAAAAGAAAATATTATTAAGACATTCCAGTTTCATCTCGGCTACGTACAAAGTAAATCCGTCCGACAACAAGTCGTTGATATGTTTGGTAATGTCGATTATGACATGGCGGCAAAAATTGCGGAAAACATTGACGTGGACCCGCCGAAAACGACTTCTGTACCAGTTTCGAAAACTTCAGCAGCGTTAAGTTTAGCAAACACGCCACATTATGCGTATACTCAACGGGTTGCCATTTTAATTGGGGATCAGTTTCCTGCAAGGGAAGTGATCGATACAGTACGTGTGTTAGAGGAGCACGGTGTATTTATTTACTTTGTTAGTGATCGACTCGGAAAAGTACGCGGCGATGACGGAACGACGATCGACGTGACGGATACATTCGTTTCGACATATCCAGTGTTATACGATGCGTTGTTCGTCGCCGGTGGGAAAGTGCAAAATGAAACGACTTTTAACGAATACGTAATGAGTTTCGTTCGCCATATGTTCAATAGTTATAAACCGATAGGCTTTACGACTGCTGCTGAAAAGTATTTCCCGATCAATAAAGGTGAACAAATTCCTGGGTTGTTTTATTATCAGGATACAGACAATTTTCCGCAAGCGTTTACAAAGGGAGTTGCTACACAACGTTTTTGGAGTCGAAACGTTTCTGTTTAAGGTTTGAATTGTGCAACCACTCTTCTATTGAATTTCTTGAAAGAGGCTGTTTTGTTCATGCACGTTTGACTACACTCGACTTGGCGGACTAATACTCGGGGATTGCGAAAAGATTGTCTGGATAAAGCCGCATTGGCGGACTAATTTCCCAATTGTGAGGGGAGTTTGTCCGGGTAAAACCGCCTTAGCGGACTAATTTTCCAATTGCGAAGAAAATTTGTCCGGGTAAAACCGCCTTGACGGACTAATTTTCCAATTGCGAAGAAAATTTGTCCGGGTACACCGACCTTGGCGGACTAATTTTCCAATTGCGAGGAGAGTTTGTCCGGGTACACCGACCTTGGCGGACTAACTTCCCAATTACAAGGAAAATTTGTCCGGATAAACCGACCTTGACGGACTAATTTTCCAATTGCGAAGAAAATTTGTCCGGGTAAACCGACCTTGGCGGACTAACTTCCCAATTACAAGGAAAATTTGTCCGGGAAGTTTTTAGGGCGACAGCCTTTTTCATAAGTTATAAAGTTCTCGAAAACTGTTACTCCGTTTCACACGAAAGTGTGGGAGTGAGCACGGAAGATGAGATATGCTAACCCATTTTTACGCAGTAGTGTAGTAGTAAAAACTCGGAATGGGAAACATGCAGGTGCTTTTTCACGAGCATGTAGAGGCAAGAGCCCGAGATGAGAAACGTTTGAGCACCTTCCTTAAAAGCTTGTAGAGAAAAGGACCCGAGATGAGAAACGTTCGAACGCCTTTGATGAACATGTAAAAGCAAGGGCCAGGAAAAAACGTTCGAGTACTTTCTCAAAAGCATGTAGAGACCAGAACCTGAGATAGGAAACGTTCGAATGCTTTTTCGTAAATATATGGTCCAAGATAACGGGATCGGCCCGATAAGAAATGAATAAACGTATCCATTATGTTATCAATCACCATCCCGGGCACGACAACTCTTCAAAACAGAAGTTCATTGAAGTTTTATGAAATAATCTTTCATATAATGAAGAGCCATCTCCTACTATAAGGAGATGGCTCAAACGTGTTTCAGTCTATTTAGTTATTGATTTCCACCGATTTGTTGCTGTGCCATTTGCACAAGGCGTTTCGTAATTTCTCCTCCAACGGAACCATTCGCTCGAGAAGTTGTATCTGCACCAAGTTGTACGCCAAATTCTTGTGCAATTTCCGTTTTCATCTGGTTAATTGCTTGTTCTGCACCTGGAACTACCAACTGGTTCGAGTTGTTTCTACTACTATTTGGCATGTCATTCACCTCCTTGGTACTATTTAAGATGTACACTTTAAAGGCAAACATGCACGTTTTTCGTTGGTAGTTGTTGTTAGTTCAAGCAATTGTTAACGTTTTTTTGCAACTTATAGCAAGTCAGCAAAGTCATCTTGTTTTACTTCGTGTTCAATGCGGATCGTTTCAATTCCGTCAACCGCTTCCTGCAATAAGTCTTCATAGTCGAAATTCGTCTCGAACGCGCGTACCTTGTCTCGCTTCGGGTTCGTCACTGGTGCTTTCGGAACAAACACGGTACAACAGTCTTCATACGGACGAATTGAAATGTCGTATGTGCCAATTGCTTTTGCATGCTCAATGATATGTTCTTTATCTGTACTAATAAGTGGGCGAAGCACCGGAAGATTCGTCACATCATTAATGGAATGCAAACTCGCTAACGTCTGGCTTGCAACCTGGCCTAGACTTTCCCCCGTTACCATCGCTAAAATATTTTCCCGTTCACATACAGCTTCACTAATGCGTAGCATCATGCGTCGCATAATAGTCATGCCGTAACGTTCAGGCGTTTGTTTAAATATTTCTTGTTGCAGTTTTGTAAATGGTACGAGATGGACATTAATTGCACCGCCATATTGTGTTAAAGCGTTCGTTACGTCGAGTACTTTCTGCTTTGCCCGTTCACTCGTAAACGGTGGCGAATGAAAGTGAATCATTTCAAGCTGTACGCCACGTTTCATCATAAGGTGACCAGCAACTGGACTGTCGATTCCACCAGATAAAAGAAGTAGCGCTTTTCCACCTGTACCGACCGGTAAACCTCCCGCACCTGGAATAACAGTCGACATAATGTACGTAGCACGCTCGCGAATTTCGACGCGAATTTCGACATCGGGGTCGTGTACATCGACCGTAAACTGATCTGTATTTCGTAACAAATGTGCGCCTAAAATTTGATTCATCTCTTGCGAACCGATCGGAAATGCTTTATTCGCGCGTCGCACAGATACTTTAAACGTTTTTGCCTTTTTTTCTTGTTTCAATGCCGCAAGTGCTGCTTCTTTAATCGCCTTTTCATTATTATCTGTTTTAATCGCCAAACTTAAACTGTAAATGCCGAAAACTTTTTGACACGCTTCGATAATTGGTTCCGGATCTTCTCCGTTCAAGACGACATACATACGTCCGTGCGTACGTGTAATCTTAACATTTGGAAATGGTTTTAATGCCTCTTGGACATTTTGTTGTAAACGAACAATAAACTGTTTTTGATTTTTTCCTTTTAAGCCTAACTCGCCATAGCGAATTAAAATGTGATCATACTTCATCTTATCTACTCCATTATTCCTTTTAACTCTCGAATGACTGTCGCAAATGTCGTACAAAACTGTACAATTTCTTCATCTGTCGTATCATACGATAAACTAATGCGCAATCCTGAACTTGCCCGTTCTTTAGATAAATGACACGCTTCTAACACTCGGCTAATTTCGTACTGTTTCGAAGAACACGCCGATTGAGTTGAAATAACAATCCTTTTTTCATATAAAGCGTGAATAACTACTTCCGGTTTTAACGGTGGTACGGATATATTTACGATATGTGGTGCACCGTCTTTCGGGCTATTTAGAAAAACACCGGGAGTATCCGCTAATTTCGTCATTAAACGTTCACGACGTGCCGCTAATTCTTTAGAAAACTGCATTTCTTTCTCCTTAATAAGTCGCAACGCACGTACAAAAGCGATATTACCTGGCACGTTTTCTGTTCCCGATCGTAAACCTTCCTCTTGACCTCCACCATGAAATAGTGGAAATAACGTCGTACCTTTACGGACGTATAATAAGCCTGTTCCTTTAAGTCCGTGAATTTTATGACCTGAAAATGTACATAAGTCGATACTAGAAGTTGCAAGTTGTAACGGTACTTTTCCGAGCGACTGTACAGCATCGACATGAAACGTTATTTTCGGATAATGCTCCAATAATTGACCGATTTGTTCTATCGGTTGGATCGAGCCGATTTCGTTATTCACGTGCATCACCGAAACGAGAATCGTCTCATCGGTAATCGCTTGTTCTAACGTATGCATATCGACGATACCTGAATCATTTACAGGTAAATACGTGACGTTAAATCCATGTTTTTCTAAACTTTTACACGTTTCATATACAGACGCATGTTCGATTTCCGTCGTAATAATATGATTACCACGCGTTTTATGTTCAAATGCAATTCCTTTAATCGCGATATTGTTCCCTTCGGTACCACCAGATGTAAAAATGACTTCATCCGGCTCCACTTGTAAAATATTCGCTGCTTGTTCGCGTCCTTTTTGTTGCAGTCGTTCTACTTCTGCTCCGAGCGCGTGAATCGACGACGGATTTCCGAAATAGTTCTGAGCAACTTGTTGATAACTTTCAACGACCGAACGAAATGGCTTTGTCGTCGCGCAATTATCTAAATAAATCATCACAATTTCCTTCCTATCTTTCCCATAAAGAAAACTCGCATTGTAAAGCGAGTCTTCATTCCTTTTTCTATTTATATTTTACACGAAAAGAACAACAATATAAATAAAGTGCGTTCATTTTATGAAACGTGCGTTGCTTTAATTTTTTCAATTTTCTTTAAAGCGCCTGGTTCGACTTCCTCTACAGCCTGTGCGGCAGTTTCTAACGAAGCTTCATATTTCGCTTGGCGAAAGAGAGATTCGGCTTCTTTCAATTTTGCAGCTAAAATTGGATTACTACTACGATACCTGTTAGCGTATTGAATGACACGCTCCGTTAACATCGCTTGTTCTAACATAACATTCGTATGTTCTACAGCTGTCTCAACCGCATCTTTTGCATCTTGGAGAAACCTTTGTACTTTACCGATATCAAGCGGTGATTCATCTAATGCTTCGAGAACGAGTTCATTTTTTGTACCCGCTTCGTCAATTAAATTCCAAATGTGCGCAGGCACTTCTGGAATATTGCTATTGCGGAGCGTGCGCGTTACTTTAAATACTTGATCGTTCATCGATTCTAACTGGTTACGAACTTCTATTTCATCTTTACGTAAGTTTTTAATTTTTTCAATAAAAGATTCATGCTCGCTTCGAAGTGCGTTCAATTTTTCAATCGCATCTTCTAACTCCGTACGTAGTTTTGAATGAGCGTACGTTTTCGTCTCGATCTTCACTGTCATTTCTTTTAACATTTTATCCGTCTGCATCACTTCTTTTTCTAACGCCATAAACTTTTCTAAGTCGGCATCTTCAAAAAAGTACGTCTCTTTTAACGTTTCTACTTCGTTTTTCGTCATGGAAAATCGTTCTGCTAATTTCGAGACAGATTGTTCGTAGTTCGGTAATTTAGAATCGACATAATTTTTTGCCAACGCTTCTCTCTCTAACAAATCATACATTTCGATAATTTGGTCGTCAATTTCATCCGCTACTTTCTCTGCCTCTTCTACGCCCGTTTTTTCAAGTGATGTTAATGCTTTAATTAGACGCGAGTGATATTTATTTATATCTTGTACTAAATTGAGATGATCGATATGAAAGCCTTCTTCTTTCATTTCTTTTATCCCTTTAGTCAGTTCGTCCAATTTCGCCGGAAGTTCATCTTTACAACGTTTATAAACGACAGGGAAAGTATCCATTTCTTCTTCGAGTTTATCAAGTCGTTTTTTTACATCTTCAATAATTTCCGTCGCTTGATGATAATTTCCTTCTTCCATCAATGTCGAATATGTATGTAGCGCTTCTTTCAATTCATCGAATTCAACTTCTAAGCGAACTTCTGCCCGTTTATAGATGAAACGATTAACGGAGAGCTGTTTGCGGAGTTCTTCTAGACGTGGACCGATCTTTTCCATTTCTGATCGGTTTTTCTCTTCTGTTTTTAACAAGTCGTTGAGCTCGGCTAACATACTTTCAATTTTTTCTTCCGTTTTCACGAGGATGGTTTCCATTTTGGCAATGTTTTGTTTCGCGGTACGAAAGAAATAACGATCTGCAGCGTATTCCGTATCGTAAAGTAATTCTTCGATATTCGCTAAATCTTTCGTTAAAATGGCATCCCAATCGGACTTCCATTTATTGAATTGTTCTTTCGTCTCACCTTGCAATGTAAGTTGTTTCACTTTAGCAAGTTCGCTTGCTACGTTTCGGTTCATTATATCTAATTTCCAACTTTCGTAATAATCGACCGAATCGTACAATCTCTTCCTTAAAATTAATCCTGTAATAATTAATGCGATTAAAGCTAAAATAATGCCAATAACGTACTCCATATTCCCCCTCCTACTTTTTTTCTAGAAGGTTTGTTATACATGATGTAAAACAATTTTGTTACTATTTATCATACCATGATTACAATGATTTTTGCTAAAAAAATAAAAATTAACACCTTTTTTCTCGTTTTTTGTCGAAAAAAGCTGGACCAAAATCATTTTTTATAATGATTAGGTCCAGCTTTCTTATTTACAGCTAGCTTTATCTTTGTCTCGTTTTCGATACATATAAAAAAGTAACAATTCGTACGTCATGTGAACTGTTACTTTTTATAATGACTATATTTTATACGAATCGTTAATTTAAGTTGTTACTGACCTTTCTGCGGCGACTACTTTATTTTTCCCAGACGTTTTTGCTTTGTACAGTGCTTCGTCCGTTCGAATGAATAAATGTTCGATCGAATCCCGCTCTTTATTCGCCCAAATCGACACGCCAGAAGAAATGGTCACTTGTGGATCTGTATGTTCGTATATTGTTTTGCGAATCACATTTGCCATTTTTACCGTTTCATCTAAAGTGTAGTTCGGCAAGTAAATAGCAAATTCCTCACCACCCCAACGAGCGGCAATTCCTTTATCAATTACGATCTTTTTAATTAAATTAGCTACTTGGACTAACACTTTATCGCCGACATAATGACCGTAAGAATCGTTCACTTTCTTAAAGTCATCAATGTCGAACAAGATGAAACCACCGATCTTGCGTTTGTTTATTTCTTCTAACACTCTTTCATCGAGATAGTTGCGTGAATATAACTTCGTTAGATAATCAGTTATCGCACTTAAACGTAACTGTTCCTTTAATATTGAATTCGTATAAGCGAGTGAAGCATGTTGCACGAGCGACTGAACGAACTTAAATTTATCAAATGAAAAGTAGTACGGATTCGTATGTGCTGCGATAATGACACCGAATACCGATTCAGAAGCTAATAACGGTATAACCATTAAGGAACGCATATTCGTGTCAATTTCATCCGATTGAAAGTTTCCTGTAAAACTTGGCTTCGTATCGTGCTGAATTTTTTTATACAAATGTTCAATAAACTTCTGTCCTTCGTTCGTCATAAAATAAGGACTGCTGTTTTTTTGAACTTCAAAGTTGTCACCATCATGATAAACAGCACCGTTTACTTCCGTAGGAAACAACACGACACCGATCTGTTCTGCTTTACACGTTCCTGCTATATGTTTAACGACTGTTTCTGTAATATCCGTCCGATCTAAGTTCGTGTTTAATTCACGAGACACGTTACTAATTGTTTGTAAATCAGTTACGAGTTGGTTAGATGATTGAAATAATGTCGTACGTTCAATTGCACGTCCGACGATACTCGTAAATTGACGGACGAAATTAATTTCAGAATCGGATATATTGACCTTTTTAGGAATGATTGTTTGTAATACGCCATAAACGCTTTGCTCTCCGCTAAATGCTGCAAAAATATGCGTTTCTTCACTTGCCCCTTCCACATACTCGATTTCAATCGTATTGTTAATAAATGCTTTAATACCTAAGGAAAAATCTTGATTTTCTGAATAATCGAGTAGTTTAATCGGTACATTGCTCGTCTTATATTCTTGAGACATGAGAAAATGATATTTAAAAGATGGGTAAAGTAGGCGACATGAACGGTAGGCACGCTCCAAAACATCTATCGTACGATGTACGGAATGAAGTTTGATCGACATTTGGAGCAACAGATCGTTTCTACTGTTAATAAAATTTTCATGTTTTACATCATATACTTTGTCAAGAAATTGTTCATTTAAATGTTGCATTTCCTCTATCTGTTTCATCGATAACTCCAAACCTCCCTTGTAGGAAAACAACATCATTCCGTAAAAGTTATCGTTATTACATAATTTAAACAGCATTACGTCGTTTTCTTTGTCGCTTATCTCATATTCATATTTTTCTAACAATGTTGCATTTTGTTTTTTCTTCATATATGGTATAAAATTGTCGTACGTTAAGTTGGGTAATTTTATTTGACCGTCTGGGCTACTATATATGTCGAGTTGTCTACGGAGATCGAGACGGTTGTAAATGTAAAATGTAACGGAAGAAACGTTTAACATTTCCTGTAATTTTGAGCAGAATAACTTCATTACATCTTTACGTTTCATACGATGTATCGTGTAGGTTAGATCAAGAAGCGTCACTTTTAGATTATTGATCAAATCCGTGCTCGTCATCGCAAACACCTACTCCGTTTGTGTAGTTACTTATATTATACATGAAGTACTACTTTATTACTAGTGAGGCACGCTAATAAACCCTTTTTCCTAGAAGTTATTTAGTTTTATTCACACTAAACTCACACGTAATTGATTTTCTGTTTAGATTCTTCATAATAAACATTTTCCTTTTCACATAAACATAAGCAAATACTTATCGTTAATTTGTTCAAAGTTCTACCCACTTATTCCGAATTGCTAAGACGACTGCATGTGTCCGATCGTTGACATTCATTTTACGGAATAAATTACTTACGTGGTTTTTTACAGTTTTTTCACTTATTTTTAATTCGGAGGCGATCGCACGATTACTCTTCCCTTTGGCAAGTAATTGTAATACTTCGCATTCTCGTTTCGTATAGAGATGAAGTGGACATTGCGCCTGCTCTTTCGTTTTCGCTTCATCTCTTCTTATCAAATGTTGGAATTCGTTTACGAGCTCCTCCGTTGCAATCGGGTGAATATATGATGTGCCGTTTTTAACGAGACGGATCGCTTCAATGAATGAATACACATCCATTTCTTTTAATAAAAATCCATGAGCACCTACTTTTATCGCCTCTGTTACATATTTACGTTCTTTTTCTGATGCTAAAACGATCATTTTCATCTCTGGGTACTGCTTTAAATGTTCGGTTATTTGTTCACTATTTTTTAAAGCCATTGAGACATCGATTAAAATAACGTCGACAAGACGATATGGCAACACTGACTGTACGACAGAATAATGATCGCTACTAACTAACACTTGAAAATTCGCACTCGTTTCTAACACTTGTTTAATACCTTCACGATAAATCGGTTGATGGTCAATTAAAATAATATTTATTTCTTCTTTTTTATTCATTTTCATAATCCCCTTTTTCATTCTTTTTACGTTCTCCATGGACGACGAGCCGGTGACTATTATGGCGATACGGATGACAAGTAATTAACGATGCTAAATCTTTTCCTTGTTCGATGTGTAAATTTTCTGTTTCAGTCGGAAGGATTACTTCTACATCAAATACTTCATACATTAACGATGTATCGACCGTATGGATATAAAAAATATCCCCACGCTGTAATTCATCAAGGTTACGAAACATCGCTTTCGTACCCATCCCTCGATGTCCTGCTAATACGGTATGTGTATTTGCTCCACCGAGTGGTAAGGAGGAGCCTTCTACTTGTCCAATTCCTTGTGACAATTGCTTTTCTTTTGCACCAACATAAATTGGAATAAATAAATGTAAGGACGGAATTTCTATCGACGCAATAGCACCCTCAGCGTTTATCATATTGCGACATTGTTCTATATCATCTAAATCGTATTCATACGTAAATGGATCGTGTACGTTTGATCCACCTTGAAATATCGCTTCGTTACACCTTTTCATTTCGTTTACTCTCGCTTCAACTAATTCAGGATCTAATGTACGGTACGTTTCTATTACTTCTTCTGCATGTGATCGTTGTACAGTTTTATTCACTTGTTGTGCAACGTGAGGATATATAAGGATGATTGCCCCTGTGATAAAAAGTAAGACTAACGTGACGTTTCGTTTTAACATAACGACCCCTTTCATGCAGAGCATTTTTTACTTAAAGTATATTCACTTACGCTTCTGTTTAAACATATCTACATACCTTTTATACATAGCGAATGAACGGAATATGGATCACGATTTTGCATACTTACTCATACGACAGTTTCTTTTCTAGGTTGAAAGTTTGACGTTCATCTTTCTATAAGCGATGACGACGATAAAAAGTACGATCGTTACGCAAATACCTATATATAATACATTTAGATTCTTTTCTTTCGATTCCCGTTCAACTTTTTCCTTTACAGCTGCACCTTTTTCGTACGGAATTCGTTCTCCTCGTACGAGAAGCCGGTGCGTATTAATCATATACGGTTCACACGTAATGAGTGTGACGTAATCTTTATCTTCCTTAATAGATAACCAATTCGTTTCGTCCGGTAGGACGATTTTTACCGAATCGACTTCGTATGCTAACGTTTCACCAAGGGTGTGGATAAAGAAAACATCGCCATCTTTTACTTTGTCTAAGTCGCGAAACAGTTTTGAACTTGGTAAGCCACGGTGACCTGTTAATGCTGTATGTGTTCCTTTTCCACCGATCGGAAAAGACGAATTTGACATATGACCGATCCCTTGTTGTAAAACATCATCGCTAATACCGTGATAAATAGGCAGGTTTACGCGAATACTCGGTATTTCGATACGTCCCATCGTTTCGGCAATATTCAACACATCATAATATCCAGTCTGTTCATTCGCTTCGTCTGTCGATGAAAAAGGATCCGTAATAGGAATTGACGTTTCATCGATAGCATTGTTATGTTCTTCGGCTTTTTTACGCTCGTTTTCTATCGCTTCCTCCGACATCTGTTGCAACGTTTCATTATGCTTACTCATAACGCGATAATGTTTCTCACTATTGAACCAGTTCGTTACGACTGGGTACGTAAACACGATCAACCCAGTTATAAAGATAAATATTATAATTATTTTTCGTAACATTGGCGTCATTCCTTTACTTTTTGCGAACTTTTTCGTGGCGAAAACACATAAAAAAAGAACGTCGAGCTTGTATGATGATGACTAAAGGGCAAAACTGCCCTCTAGCCGCCAATTTCTTTATACTTCCTCACTACGTTGTCTTCGGAAATACATCCATGCTGCTGAAGACATGAGTGTCAGTCCGATCAGTGTAAAGAATACTGTTCCGATTCCGCCCGTTTTCGGTAACTCCCAACCGGATTTGTAGTTATCTACCGTAATAGTTACTTCAGACTCTTCTTCATCGATAACAACTTCAATCGGATTACGCAATTTGTTATACCCATTCGGCGCTTTCGTTTCGATTAACTCATACGTTCCATAATCTAGCTCATTCGTTGCACCGTTAAAGTCAACAACTCCATCCGTGCCGGATACGCCAGTTGCTACGACGTCACCATTTTCATTTCGCAATTCAAATTCGGCTCCTTGTAATTTCACGTCGTTATCATTACCGTCTTGCTTTATGACTGTTAATGAACCTACCGTCGGTATAACAGTGACAGGAGGTGTCGTTTTACTGTCCGTTACGTAACGGTTATCGTAATCGATTGTCGCTTCGTTTTCGATCGGATCATTTGCTTTTGCATCCTCCGAAACTTTTGCGTCAAACGTAATCGTTACGTTACCTGGCTGTAATTGGCTAGGATCTCCCGTCCACTTTAACTCTTGATCATTTTTACTAAATGTAAACCCTGCCGGGCTCGATTCTGAACCATCTATATACTCGAGCCTGTCATCGAGTAAATCAATTACGTCAAATTTTTCATAAGATTGAATGTCTCCCGGTAGATCGACGGTGATGGAAAACTGAACTGTTTCCCCACGGTTAACCGCCTGTTTATCGACACTCTTTTCTACTTCAGGTTCTTTATAGTTGTATAAACTTACTTTCTTATGTTCACCTTGCTTTTCGATGGAAAAATAAACTTTTTCACCGTTTAATAAATAACCATCTACAGTGGAAACTTCTTGAAAGTAATATTTGCCATACTCTAAATTTTTTACCGATAGTTTTCCGTAAAGTCCAGTCTTTAAATTCGTATCAATCGGTTCTGACTCACCTTTTTTATACAGATTGAACGTAACTCCTTTTAATTTATGTTTTTTCTTCTCTCCATATTTTGTTAATGTCACTTTCCCACGGATAATTTCATTTTTCGGGTAAATATGAACGTCATAATTCGTGTCTGTCCCGTCTTCATTTGTCATCGGAATGTCAACATAATATTCTTGCGTATTTAACACGACGTTTGGTGGTCCATCCGTTTCTTCTACTTTATATCTTCCTAACGGAATCGGTGAAATTTCTATTTTTCCGTCTGCATCAGTTACATACTCTTCCGGTGTCCCAGACACTTCCGTCCATTTATCCGTCTCAGGGTCATATTGATGTGTCTGTGTTAACGTAAAAGTAACTCCTTCTAATGGGTCGCCAACGGCATGTTGTCCCCCTTCTCCTGTTCCTTTTTCCTTTTCAGCATCTTTTTCTTGCGCATACTTATGAATCGTTAAAGAACCTACTACTTCATCCCCATTATCAGAACCATTTCCCGGTCCGTGCCCGTGTCCAGGTCCACCGTATCCGTTCGCAGCAGCAAATCCTGGTAAAATAAGCGTAAACATCATAAGCACGAGCAATAGTTTATGAATGGATAATCGTTTTATCATCATTCGTCCCCTCCAAATTTAATTCAAATAAAACTTTTTTCGTTTGTAATAAAGTACGCTAATCATCATGAGTAACAACCCGATCGAGTAAAATCCGAGTGTACCTATTCCACCTGTTTTAGGAATTTCCCAATTTGCTAACGTGTTTTCAATTTCCTTTTCGACGTGTAAGTTATTCGCTGTTATGTCAATCGTCATCTCTTTTTCCAGGAGACGATAACCTTCTGGTGCTTTCGTTTCTTTTAACGTGTACGTACCGAGCGGCAAATCGCTAAAACGGATTAACCCGTCCGCATCCGATACCCCCGTCTTTTTATAGCCATTCGGTCCAGTTAGAGTGAATGTAGCACCTTGTAACGCCTCTTTTTCTTCATCAACTTTATGGACGGTAATCGACCCTTTTTGTGGCAAACTGACATGTACTTCGTTAGATCGTTTCTCATCATCATCTTTCAGTAATTTTGCTACGTTCGGTATGTTCCCGTCTTCATATACCGCTAAATCGTCATTCGTTACGTCATCACGCACTTTTGCCTGGAATAATACGGTGATCGTTTTACCAGCTAAATAGTTATAGGAATCGTTTTTCTTTTTAATAACAATTTCGATTCCATTTCCGTCATCTAACACCATTTTTTCAACATTTAACTGTGGAATATTGTCAGAGTGTACTTCCACATCATGAGCCGTTCCGACAACTTGTAACACACTTTCTAAATTGTCGCGCAATTTTACGGTTTCATATGATCCGATATCTCCACCGAACTGATATTGTAATTTATACGTAAAAACTTCATTCACATCATCTATTTGTAAATAATCTCCATAATCATTCGATCCGACTGGGCTAATAAGCTTACTTACATTTTCTTGACAGTTATGCAAATTTTTGTTACCCTTTAAAGTGGCTTGTGGAATTTGAACCGTTTCTTTATACGAATTTCGATCTTTGTCGTAGGAGATCGAACCATTCGTTATCGGTTCCGTTGCACCAGTGTGTAAGGAAGTTTCTCTTAATTCGTACGTAAGAGTACTTTCTCCTGATTTGATCTCATCGAGTGTCACCGTAACGTTATTTCCATTTTCCGTATAACCTACTTTCGTTCCGTTGACATACACGCTATCTTCGACGAGTTCAAACCCTGGTGCGACGTCAAATTCCGCCTTAAATCCGTCGTACTTATTTAACGCTTCTTGTAAATTTGCTAACAATTCACTAATCGTTTGTGCTAAATCTTCATTACTGCTGTAATATTCCGGTTTGGATGCTACGTCTTGTACCATCTGGCGTGCGGCTGGACCTATCGTGTTATTGTAATAACTACTACCATAAGCATTCCTTAGTACTGGAGCGTTTTCCCAGTAAGCGGAAATAATATCATACCCATTTACTTTTATATCATTAGCTACGCTTACTACTTCAGCGAAAGTAGGCTCGTAGAACTGGTACTGTTCCGCCCACACGTGAGGATTAAAAATCCCTCCGCGATTATGCTCGATGTGAATTAGACCATCCAATTGGGCGTTCGCGACTCCATCTGTTATGAATAAAAATATCGTATTTCGATTACTCAAATCTTCGTTTCTCGTCGCCGCCTCATACCTTTCTTTTGCAAATTGAAGTCCGCTTGCTGATGGTGTCGCACCATCAAACACTATTTGATTAATTGCACTTTTCAATGCGTTGTTAGAATTCGACAAACCATTACTATGGTTCGTTAACGTCAGACGCTGTTCATTCCAATTTATTCCTTTGGAAGATATATTTCTTTCATCATAGAAGTCGTTTATCGAGTTATAACTTTTCCAACCATTATATCCTCGGAAGCTCGTCACCATCATTCTATCTTGGCTTAGATCTAACATATCTACGATATCTCTTAAGCTTTGCCGTGCTTGATTCGCATTTCCGGCATACGAACCGCTCGCATCTTGAGCGACCACAATATCTACAGGCTTCTTTTCTGTCGGTTTCGGTAATGCAAATGTGATCTCACCGCGGACATTCCGTCTACATATGTTTTCACTATCCGTCTCTTTAACTGTATGAGAAACAGTTGGACTCCCCGGCGCACTTGTCATTTTCTTTGCTGAAAAGGAAACGACATTCGTATTCATTCCGCCTTTTTCCTGTTCTAACGGAATATACTCATCTTCAAGTTCAACTTCTTTCTCATCTTCCCTGTTATTATTCTGTTCGTTCGGTTGCTTTTCGTCTTTTACTTCTTTCTTTTTGTCTTCATTATTCTGCTCACCCTCTTCTTTAGTTGGTGGATCGGGCTGCTTACTTTCAATCGCTGTTTCTTCTTTCGCGTAATACGTGTTTCCATTGATGTTTGCAGTCGCATGAAGTTGCGCTTTGTTTATCTGCTCATCTGATACATCTGTCTCTACGATAATGTAATGTGTTTTATTTCCCGGTTCTGTATCGATGACAAAGCCATGTTGCGATTTTTTCAAGCTACTACCGGCCGTATGTTCGGCGACCGAATACGATAATGAATCGTTTGACTGTATCGTCGTTTGTGTACCGTCGTTTTCTTCACCTCCATCGTTAATCGTTACTTTCCATTGCAGTTTTGTTTCACTTTTTTCCTTTAAGTGAATATTTAGTTTAGCCGGATCTGTTTCTGCACCACTTTTCACTTGCCCATATGTATCGATATTTGGTAAGAAAAACTGTACTACCAAAAGAACAATGAGCAACAGTGAAAGGGTTTTCATTTTGTTCATAAAATGTTCCTCCCTCCTTTTAACTTCTAAGAAATGCCATTTCATAAATGACTTGTGACTAATTGTAGAGGAAAGAAGCCTATAGTTAGTTCGGAAAAAGAACGTTTTTGTTTATATTTTTAATATCTTTATGACAAACTTGTGAAACTTTTCCATACATTGTTATTTATTTAGGTATTTAGTTGGCGAAATTTGCCGAATAAGGTTAAAAGGAGGGAAATGGAAGTGTCAAACGTACATACGTTGACCCTTTGAAAGACTTACTTAATCATGTGAGACGGGCTCATTTATGCTAGAAATTAACAACAGTTATTATTGACTTATGTTTTGAAAAGATATATAATGTCCTTTGTGTAAAATAATAGGTAGCTTTTGTGAACTAATGTACGATTTCATTTTGTTCCTCTTCTTATGAGGTGTATCGTGTAACCCTCTGCTGCTGGGGCGAAGGTGCAGAACAACAAAATGACCGGCATGTAGTCCACGACGTTTATTTTATGCAACTATTTCAAAAAAAGGAGGAAATGTCGATGTCACGATTTAGAGGATCACTTTGGAAAAAATCTCGTCGTCTAGGCATTTCATTAACGGGTACAGGAAAAGAGTTAGCTAAACGTCCTTACCCACCAGGTCAACACGGTGCGACACAACGTCGTAAAATTTCCGAATATGGCCTACAGCAACAAGAAAAACAAAAGTTACGCTTCATGTACGGATTAAACGAACGTCAATTCCGTAACCTTTTCGATGAAGCAGGAAGAATGCCTGGTGTTCACGGGGAAAACTTCATGGTTCTTTTAGAATGCCGTTTAGACAACCTCGTATACCGTCTCGGTTTAGCACGTACGCGCCGTCAAGCACGTCAACTCGTAAACCACGGACACATTTTAGTAAATGGTCGTCGTGTGAACATTCCATCTTACCGTGTGAAAGTAAACGAAGTAATCGGTGTACGCGAGCGTTCACGCAACCTTGACATTATTAAAGGTGCAATCGAGGATAACAATTTCGTTCCTGAATATTTAACTTTCGATGAAGATAAGTTAGAAGGTACGTTAACTCGTTTACCTGAGCGTAGTGAGTTACCTGCTGAAATTAACGAAGCGTTAATCGTTGAATTCTACTCACGTTAAGTTTTTCGCTTTGCAAAGCACAGTATTAAAAGCCTTAGAACCCTTGCTATATCAAGGGTTCGGGGCTTTTTTGTTTTTCTTGAGATTGCAGGATAAAGCATGAAAACGAACACATTTGGGGCTGATTTTGGGGCT
>DATGRY010000056.1:0-19507 GCA_035303165.1 Pseudogracilibacillus sp. | reverse complement strand
CACGGGTTACGGCATACTCATGCAACGATATTAATTAACATGGGGATCCCACCTAAAACTATAGCTGACCGTTTAGGCAATACTGTTGAAATGATTTACAATGTATATTCTCATTCCTTCAAAGAATTAGAGGATAAAGCAGTAGTTGCATTCAGTGAGAGTCTGGCAAGTGGGGCTAAAATTGGGGCTAATTGATTTTAAACAGTCTGTAAACATTGATATATAAGGCTTTTAAATGCTGTAGAACACTACTCTCGTTAATTTCTATGCATTGTATACTATTGTATTTAAAGCCTTAGAAACATTGGCACTTCAATGTTTCTAAGGCTTTTTTTCTTTTTCACTCTTCGCAATATAATGCATTGAAAGGAACGTATTTGGGGTTATTTTTGGGGCTTTTGTTATGTTTTTATATGATGGCGTGTATGGCGAATAAGACGCATCCGAATTGTTCCCGGAAAACGGTTTTAATACGCTACAATGATCATTCTGGAAGAAAACTGTAATCTTTTGTGAGAAAGGTTTATTATTCATAATCCGTGCATTTCACTTTCCGTATATAATTATTTTCCGTTGAAAGTAACTCATTGATCGCGAATAAGGATATTCAAAGTTACTCTTTATATACAACTTTGTTGCTTTCATCTTTCTGCTGTTCGTATGGTACAATGTACATTGAGGACGTCGCTGTTTCTTGTTCATAACTAAAAAAGTTAAAGGAGAATATATGTTGAAACTATTGGTATACTTCTTATTCTTTTGTTTTATTGTATTTTTAAATCTCGGTTTATATTTACCATTTTTTAAAAACAAGAAATAGTCGTTCCATTCGCTAAACAATTCGTGAAGCAAACGAAATGTCCATTAAAATGGATCGACACGCTTTACTTTTCCATTTCATTATTCTCCATGACATGTGTGGACTGTGAATTCATTTATTAAGTATATATTTTTACTGTCTAGATTTGAAAAGTTTTTTTATAAAAATATTTGCTTAACGACTATATAGATAGTATTTTCCCTGTTTTTTATCGTCATTTCCCCTACCTGCACATAAGCGATATATATTTTCGTATATTCCCTCCTATTACGGCGACTACAATTCCTAAAATGAATAATGCAAAGTCTTTGCACAACAGTAAATTTCTCATTGTTTTGTCGGTCTCTTTAACAACGAATATCCTGAGAAAAAAATTGTGAGTAGTTAGGCACTGGATGATGGACTTGATTTGTTCGTTGAATATTCTTTTAATGCACTCCACAAGGATAATATTGATGCTAACGCCTGTGTCCATTCGGAAATCAGTTGTATCAATTCTTCATCTACGTCTTTTATTTCGATCACTTGTAACAAATGTCCATATAAATCAAGAAATAATTCCAACGTAAAACCTTCCTCTAATTCATCTGGAAGAGATACGATAACTCCCAATGTTTCAACGATATCTCCCTCTTTCTCAAGTTCAACCCGTTCCTCATCACTGAAAGGGAGTAAAATACTAATGACAGACGCCAAGTTCCCAGCTGATTCTAGTTGATTTCCTAATTTTTCAAAAGAAACTCTCTCTATACTGTCTGCAACTAAGGCAGCACCCGTAGCCTGAAACACATTTCCCCAAAGATTAAGTTGAAAGGTCCATTGTTTATCATTTGCGATCGATGGAGTATTTGCTAAAGCAGACATCGTTTGTCCGATTGTATCAAACATATTTCCTAATAAGTTTTTTAGTTGACTGTCCAACGTACATCCCCTACTTTCAACACTTACTGTATATTATTCATCAATAAAGAATAATGTCCTTTCATAATGAGGAATACGTTGAAAGGTTGGGCAAAATCGACATAATTTTATAAAAAGAATAGTCCATTCGATCGACTTAACAGTACAATGTCTTAACTACAATTCTATACTGGGGGGGCGGATTAATATGATCAGCTGTATTTCACCTTTAAAACTGAAACAATATAGGTGGTGGTGAACATTTAGTTCATAAGAGATTATGCGATGTATGTAGTATGTAGCGATTTTTGGATTGTTCAGTTTTGTATAGTTCGGCTGAGCACAAGAAAATCCCCGTCAACATTGGCGTAAATATATCGGAATTGCCTCCGCAGTTTCGTTAATTGTCTGTTAGGTCGGTATCTATTTAAGTGTTACACATTGGCATACTCCTTCCGCTTTGTCGGATAAACACTCTTTCAACATTTACTTAATCATTTTTTATACAGAATTTATCGTTGCCACTCTCGGTTCGGTATTGCTTATTAAATTAAAAAAGAAGCAGTTCATTGCACCATGGATCTGCTTCGTCGTAGGTGCCCATTTCTCCTCACTCGCACCAATTTTTAAAGATAGTAGTCTCTATATTCTTGCGATACTCATGATCATAATAGCGTTCTCTTCTCCATCGTTGGCAAAAAAGTTTCATGTAGCTAATAGTGCAATTACGGGAATCGGTTCTGGAATTGTCTTACTCTGTTTTGCCCTATTAGGTTTGGTACGATTTATCTTTCTGTAACGTGTTATTCGAATCTATTTAAATAGCTTGATCACAAATAATATGCAGAGCATCGTTTGATACGTATCCCATATTGTTACGTTCCGTTATTTTACTTTAAACGTTGCATAACATGTTTATCGGGTAGTAATTGGCGTTAACCTTGTTCACATTCCCCTGCCGTAAAAGATCACGTGCGATATAATATATTGCATAAATTAAACACAAGACTGTCGTGAATTTTTAACGCAAGTCAGTCTTGTGTTCAACATCATTACTCGTCTTCTTCGTAATAAATCCCCGGAAACAAATAAAACATGCTATAGATCGTATCATTCATCATGTACATACTCTAGTCTTTACAGGTGATAATTACAGAGTGACGAATGCTTTCTCAAGAGTAAATAAATATAATAGTAAAAGCTAGCGGTGTTATGTATTTTCATAGCATACTTATACACTTATCATTTGCAAAATACACATCGATGTTCGATATTTTTCATTTAATTTTCTATAAGAGATCATCACATCATTTTTTAATGCGCCATCCATTTTTAACGTTTAACATTTGTCCAGTGGGAGACTATATTTCCTTTGCCATGATTCCGATATTGCTTAATATCGCATACCACTGTTCATTTGAAAAGTGTTACTTTGTTTTTTTAAAGAGAAAGACACCTCCGAAAAGTGCTTCACCCCAAAAGTTAGCATAATACATAATCTTTAGGATCCCTACCAAAACAGGTGTCCTTTTATTCATGACAATTTGATATCATAACTCGTTCATTATGTGACTTCCTAAAATTTATCACTTTTCTTTTCATCCTATTAGACGTACGTACAATCAACATTTCCATTTCTTTTATTTATAATTTCCATTTATCTACTTGTTTTTTGTTACAAGAAAGATATACCCATCCGTGTGATCACAAAAATCCCCTGAAAATTTAACTATAAAGTTTCCCGTAGGAATAGTTTCCTGTAAGCCTAACGAGACAAACTTTATTTTTCATCCAAGTAGAATATTCGATTGTATAAAACTGCATGATATATGGGGATGCAAATATATGTGAAGACGTAAGGTACATAACTAGCCACCGTCGGATTACGCTCTTATTAATTAACAATTAGCATCTGTGGATAACTTTATTATTTAGTCTTTTCAGCAAAAAATTGATGGCATCTCCTAAAATAATATAGCGTTATAATTTTTATCATTGAGGTTAGCAGCTATTTTTAATATCGTTGCAGTTTTGTAAATTGGAGCAAACTTTCTATCATTAAATGCTTCAACTTCGTTAAACAAAACTTCGAAATAATATTTGCATTATAGTTCGTTCCATGAGGAGAATGTATAAGTAAGGAATAAATTAAAAACCCCGATATAAAAAACTTACGAAACATTACTTCCTCATATTACTTAAACGGATTAAAGGTATATGGTATACCGACTATTTTAGCTACACGTTCGTCGTAAGATACAAGTTCTTTTTTTGACAATTCTGCGAGGGAACGTTTTCCCATTGCTCGCAATCCCATCTTCATCTCTTCAACGCTCGCTTGTAAAAATTTTTCCGCAGCATCAGCTCCAAGTTGACCATCAAATTGATCACGATATTTTCCTGAATTCCAAACGACCTGTGTCGGTGGCTCGAATGGTAATGCTTTTGATGTTTGGCCGTGAGCCACTGCAAATAAAATTGCTGTTCCTAAATAAACTGCATCAGCACCAAGTGCGATCGCTTTTAAAAAGTGACCTGGTGTTAATAAACCTCCGGACACAATTAAACTTATCTTATCGGTAGCCTTTCGTTTTTGTAAATGATTTGTCGCGCGGACGATCGCATGCAACGTAGGAATGCCGAAATCATCTGCTAGTAAAGGCGCACCAGCGTGAGTTGCCGCTTGTCCCCCGTCGATGGCAATGACATCTACACCGATTTCTAATAAGTGATCGATATCCTGTTCTATTTTACCGCCTGCACCAATTTTTACACCAATTGGCACTCCGTCTGTTTCTTCGCGCAAATCGTTAACGAGTCTTTTCAAATCGCGCAATGTTTGATTTTTAAAAAAGTGTTCATAAATGATTGCATCTTCGCCTTCAGCTAATCCCATGACATCACGTGCTTTACCAGTTAAGTTTTTCGGTGAAATTTTCGCGCCAATTCCTACCTTTGCACCTTGACCTAATTTAATTTCAATCATATCTGCTCGTTGAATAACATCAGCTTCTTTCGCCCACGGTGTTTTCGAAAACTGCAAAATATACTTACCTGCTGACTCTAGCTCCTCTTGTAAAATACCTCCTTCGCCAGAGTTAATCGCTGTTCCGACGTTGTTCGCCGCAGTCGCTAACGCAATCCGCACCCCCTCATTTACACCGAGCCCGTACGCCATACCAGATATAATTAACGGAATGTCCAGTTGTAGTGGTCGATTAGCTTTCGGTCCAATCGTTACCTTAACATCGATTTCTTCATCGCTAGAGATTGCAAATGGTGTCGTTTGTGCAGGGATAAACGTGAGCGAATCTAAGTGAGGCCACGTTTTCGAGGAGCCGAGCGGGCGATGAACGATATCGCCAGTTTCAGCTCGTAAACTGTTTTCCAAAAAGTTTTGTAAGCCCATATGGCGTACGCCAGGTAATAGTTCGATTATATTTTCTTGATAACTATCCGTAAGTACAATCATCATTACTTTTTTAAACATTATCTTAACAATCGAACGCCAACTGAACAAAATTACGATGAACGCAAGGAAGAAAAAAATAATGAGACTTACAGCAATATACAATAAGACTTCATTCATAATGGATGCTCCAATGATCTATTTGCCTTTATTATTGCTTTTTTATACATCATTTATGTATTACAATAGTTTGCATAATGAAACGAGTCTCGAAAAAAACGTGTCCTGAACAGGAAAAAGGGCTGCATCATTATAGAAACGTCATAAAGTAACTTTATTGCTTAACGATTTCTTTACTTTGATCGACATTTAGTTCGTCGATACGCTCAATTGGTAACGATACGAAAAAAACCGTTCCAACTTTAACCCCACTTTTAGCCCATACTTTACCGTTATGAGCCTCGACTATTTCTTTTACGATTGCTAAACCGACTCCCGTCCCGCCACCTTTTTCATTTGATACTGGTCCTTTGTAATATCGTTCAAAAATAAACGGCATCATCTTCTCTTCGATTCCGCTACCATTATCAGCAATAGAGATAATTAATTTATCTTCTTCATGTGACAAAGTGACATGAATATCAATTTTACCGAACTTTTCTTTTGTATGATTAATCGCATTCCAAATTAAATTAGAAAAAACTTGTTCCATACGTAGTTCATCAATTTGTGCAATATACGTATTTTTCGCAACTGTGCTTACATACGATACTAGGCGATTAGCCGAGATGATTTCCGCCTTAATTTTTTGTCGTACTTGCTCTCCCCACTCATCGACGGTTACTTTACGTTTATTCAAGTTTAATTGTTTCTCTTCTAAAATTGACAAGTTAAATAAATCGTGAATAAGGTTTTTCAACACGTTAATTTTACTATAAGCTAGTTGTAAATATTGATCCTTTTCGCCCTCTTCAATAATACCGGTCTCTAATATTTCTAAATAATTGTGAATGACTGTGACAGGCGTACCTAAGTCGTGCGCGATGTTTGACAAAAGTAATCTGCGTGATTTAGCCATTTCCTTTAAATGTCTATTCGCAATCTGTAACTCTTTCGTTCGTTGTTCTACTTGTTCTTCTAACGACTGTTGCATACGTTGAATTTCTTTGTTTAATTTGCTTAATTTGACTAATGTTTTTACCCGAGTTGTTAGTTCATGTCGATCACACGGTTTTGTCAAATAATCGTTAGCGCCGATTTCAAAAGCCATCACTTGGTCATGCAATTGTGATTTCGCCGTTAACATTAAAATTGGTAAATCGAGTATCGTATATTTTTCCCTTAGTTGTCGGCACACTTCGTATCCAGACAGTTTCGGCATCATAATATCTAAAATTAATAAGTCAATTTGCTTCGTTTCTATTAATTCGAATACTTCAAAACCATTTGTAGCAGTGATGACATCGTATCCCGCTAAATGCAATTGGTTCATTAATACTTGTAAATTAACAAGATCATCATCTGCAATTAAAATCGTTGCAATTTGTTCGTTATTTTCCATTTGTTGTAACCATCTATTATGCTCATTTACATCAGGCTGAACGAATAATTGTGATGTAGGGGCGATTTCTAGTTCTACTCGTTCACCAGTATATTTTGGAATCGTAAAACTGAATGTAGATCCTTCTCGTTCAATGGAATGAACGGTGATCTGTCCCCCATGATTTTCGATAAGTCGTTTCGTCACATTTAACCCGATACCGGATCCCTCATACTGTCGTGTTGCACCGTCATCTACTTGGTAAAATTCGTTGAAAATATTTTTAATTTTTTCAGCTGGAATTCCTTTTCCTGTATCACTAACATCAATCCGAATAAAACTTTCCTCTTCCTTTGCACCGACAGTAATTTCTCCGGCATCTGTAAACTTAATCGCATTTCCAACTAAGTTATATAAAATTTGTTGTAGTCGATTTGGATCGGCATAAACGACGTAACTTTTGTCCGGAGCAATGTTATTTATTAGGCGGATACGCTTATGTGTAACAAGTGGCTCACAAATCGTTAATACGATACTACATACTTCATATAGACGTACCGATTTAAATTGCATCTTTAATTGATCATTTTTTAAATTTGCATAATCTGTCAAATCGTCGATTAAATGAAACAATCGATTTCCGCTCTTAGTGATCATCGCTAAGTGTGCATCTACTTGTGAATCAATTTTACCTGCAGCGCCAGCTCGCATCGTTTCTGCAATACCGATAATGCCGTTTAACGGTGTACGTAATTCATGAGACGTAATTGATAAAAACTCGTCTTTCAATTTATCGGTTCGTCTTAAGTTTTCTAATGCTTTTTGTTGAGCTTCATTCGCTTCTCTGATCGCTCGTTCTTTCTCTTCCCGATATGTTTTATATTTATCTCCAAGTGCGAATGATAGTAAAAGAATTTCAAGTGATGTTGTAATCTGCCATGCATATTTTGTAAGCATTGTTAACGGAATAATTCCAACATCGACCATAAGCGAAATGAAAACACCGAGTAAAAAGAAACCCCAAGCGATGAGTAAATATCGTGCAGGACGAAATCCAGCAAACAGGGAACTTGCGGAAAAATATAAAATGAGAAAAATGCTTAATAAAACGAGTGCTGTAGCGGCATAAACGGAAAACGCGAACGTAAATTGACGAATAATAAAGCCGATCACATTGAGTAATATGAGTAGTTTGAAACAGAAGTCCGCTTTCGGCATTCGTTTGTGAGTGGATAAAAAAGACCGGATGAATAATAGTCCACCTATGTTGCTTAAATACATGAGTTCTGTCACTTGAATCGTTTTTTTACCGATAAGGTGAGGCCACAAAAATTGATAATCTAATCCCGTATCCACAACGTAAAGTAATGTATTTAATAAAACGAATAAAACGTAATATAAATAACTAATGTCACGGATCGAAAAATATAAAAACAAATTGTACAAAGCCATAATAACCGATAGTCCGATTAAAACTCCTAAGAACGAATATTCTATTAATGATTTTTTTAAAAATGAACGTTGATCCCACAATGTTAACGGAATTTGTACGGAGCTACCTGTATAAATGAACAAATATACTTCTTTCGTTTCGCCTTGTTTTAATTCAATTGGATAGACGAAGTTGCGATGAGTTATTTGACGCTCATTAAATGGATAATTGTTTCCCGTTTGCACGACGTCATATTCTTGCGTCTTTCGATTGTACGTATAAAAGTGAAGCTCATTTACTTTCGGAGCCTCTAGTTCGAGCAACCATACATCATTCGTTGAATTATTTTCTAACAACACCCGAACCCAATGAGGTTTAACGTTATAACCGTAATTCGGACGACCTTTTCCCGTAAATGGTTCAAATTGATCAGAAAACGGGGCAGAGGCAATGTCCTCTATCGTATAATCAAGACGATCAACAGTTAACACTTCTATATAACGACCGAGTTGAATTTTTTCCAGACTCTCATCAATACGTACCGCTTGTTGAGGTTGATTCGTTGTTTCAGCGCGCTTTTCACCATGAAGGGGTACAAAAATAAATGCAAGGCAAAGAAAAATAAATGTAAAATGTGTTCTATTAAGCAACTGCACCGTAATTCCGCCCCCTTTCTGCTTCCTTTTATTTAGTACTTTTAAAGGTACATCGACAATGTTTGTGAAGCAAAGTTCATAATAATCTATCTAATTAGGACGTTTTGCTTCATGCAAAGTCTTTTCTATAAAACTTACAAGATTTATGATTAATATATTACTTTAACGTTACTAAACAAAGGTTAACATTAGGTAAACGATTCCATGTTTCAGTGATGTGATATGTTGTCTATAACTACAATTGTTTTAGTCCAAGCAAATAACCGTTTTATGCCCGTTTGAAATATAATAAATAAACATTTTTTAACACGATAAAGTACGATACAATATTAAACTAAAAATAAAGTTTATTATAAATACGATGAGTTTTGTAGAGGAATAAAGAGTACATCAATTTTTTCACTATAACGAGTCAAGTCCATAGATACGATGATTATTCATTTTAACATTAGATTTCGAAGTACTTTTAAAAAGTACTAATTTTCACATAATTAAGATATAAGGATCATTAGAACAAATCGTATTTCAACACGAATACTAGTATTCTAATGACAACAAACAGAGTTGGGAAATAGCGTATGAATAGAATCATCTAAAGTAGAACTATGTAGACCTCTTTCCGTAAGGTACGAATTGATCGGAGAAACTATTAGACTAAATAAAGGAAAAAATCGAAAAGAATTATGCATCGATGAGGTTGTGCAATATATGTAAAGCTTGCATATGATCGTTCCATAAAATATGTAACAAAGGTTTGTTTTTTTACAAGTAGCAGGACAAAACGTCTACTGAGAAGCAACATTACTTGAAGCGTCAACTTTATATAGTAGTTTTAATCGCCTTGACGTTTTTTCGCCACGTAATTAGTTTATTTACTCATCATCGCAGATAAGGAAATAGCACGAAAAGTAGCTAATGATAATACCGAAGTATTTCCGAAGAATGAAACTACGTATTCGTACTAACGATTATTCCGTCGCCCTATTTACATTCCGTATTTACCTTTTTTGAACAACGAGTGTGTAAAATTTAGTTTGCAATCAGGTCTATCTTTTACTTACTTATTCATTATTTAAATAACCCGAGCTCTTTAAAACGTGCAATTGCCTCTATTCGATTGTTCACTTGTAATTTTTCTAAAATAGTCGAAATATAATTTCTTACAGTTCCATGAGATAGAAATAACTCCTTGGCAATTTGTTTCGTCGTTTTTCCTTCAGCAACGAGTTGAATGACTTCCGCTTCACGTTCCGTTAATGGATTTTGTAAAATGGTTTCCTCTTCATAAAATGTATCGACTAATTCCGGTGCATAGATTCGTCGACCACCCATAATTAATCGGATAGAATGTGCTAGTTCCTCAATAGGACTGTCTTTTAGCAAATAGCCGCGAACACCAGCTCTTCGAGCGCGATCAAAATAGCCCGCCCGTGCAAAAGTTGTTAAAATAATGATTTTACAAGGATGATCTGTTAACTCCTCCGCCGCAGTTAAACCCGTTTTAAGTGGCATTTCTATGTCCATAATACAGATGTCTGGATTTACACTACGAACCATCTCGACTATTTCTTCTCCGTTTTTAGCTAAACCGACGACGGTGAAATCTTCCTCCATATCAAGTAAAGATCCTAGTGCGCTTAACATCATTCCTTGATCTTCCGCTACAGCAATTTTTATCATGTCATATCTCATCTCCTCGATCGTTAAAAACAGTGCAAATATATACGTCTTTTCATAGGCGTAATATCGTTACTAAGCTTCATTCGTCTGCTTTACTACTGTAGGTATCCGAATCGTTAACGTTGCACCGTTATTGTTTTCAATAAATAAACTGCCATTGACGAACTCTAATCGCTCCCTCATCCCGAGCAATCCACTTCCTAAATTCGATGAACCTCTCTGCACTAATCCAACTCCATCATCTTTCACGACAAGCTCGTACGCATCTTTTTCGTTCGTAAAAGATAATTGACATACTTTTGCACAACTATGTTTTACTACGTTCGTCACCGCTTCTTTCATACACATACTTAATACGTTTTCAATTAAAGGGGAGTTCGTAGCAAAATTAGGGTTCCCGTTGATCACCACTTTTATCTTTGCTGCTTGTAAAATTTGCTTCACACGTATAAGTTCATGTTGAATGTTTGTCGTACGCATATTAGATACGAGTTCCCGCAACTCTTTTAAAGCAGAACTTGCCGTCTGGCGTATGTCGGCTAACTCTCGCTCTGCTTGGTCTACGTTTTTCGTTAAAAGCTTATTTGCCAAATCACTTTTAAGACCGATTAATGACAATTTATGGCCTAATGTGTCGTGTAAATCTCTAGCAATTCGTTGTCTTTCTTTATAAATAATTAATTTAGCTATCCGTTCATTCGCTAATTCAAGTTGGTCTTCTAAGTTTTCGCGTCGATTACGATAAAAGAGGTGAAATGGAAGCAATACAGTTCCAATTAAACAAATGAGTATAAAATGTAGCTGAGGTAGAAAGAGATCGAGTTTTACGAAAAATCCTAAAACGACAATACCGACAGTTGTAGCTATATGCAATCCATACATAACAAAAAAGCCTGCCGTATGACGAATATTACCGATAAAAAAAGCGGTGAAAAGGGCAAAATAAACAAAGCCAAATAATAGCGTCATTACGATATTAATAATTATTTCAAAGCTCAACCACATATAAACTGTACCGCTCTTTGATTTAAACGAAAAACGGTAACAAATGAAAAACAATAGCAATAGAACAATGCCGATCACTATTTCGATAAAGGAGGAAGACTTAAAGATAAAGAAAAAGGGTAATAAACAAAATACGACCCATGTATAAATACTTATCCACGGATGTTTCGGAAACAAACTATACCAACGATGCAATATAATCACCTTCATTCGTCATTCATTGTATCACGAATCGAACGAAAAAACTTCTAATCTTTTTATCTTGTTTGCAACCAGAATGAATTTATCCCGTCTGTAAAAAGTGGAAAATATGAACTAAAAATGGCAATACGATTAGCTTTTAGAAATGTGCGCCCCACGTAAAAATGACTATTTTATTTTAAAAAGGTACGTACATGATCTACATCATGACGTACCTAGTGACTTTATTTATTTTCTAAACTCGTTCGCCTCGGTTTTATTTCGTCCATTTTTATTTGTCGTTTTTTATCGTTTAATACATGTTGCACAGATTTAAATGTAACAAATGTTTTACGTTCTGGATCGTACAAACGATATTTTAACGATTGCAAACTCGTCTTTAATGTAATCGTCGTTGCCTTTTGTAAAGGAGGAATCGATTCATGTGCTTCCTCTAATCGATAGTTCGGTACACGTGGCGCAAGATGATGTACGTGATGAAAACCAATATTTCCCGTCAACCATTGTAACATTCGTGGTAGTTTATAGTATGAACTTCCCTCGACAGCAGCTTTTACATAATTCCATTCAGGTTCCTCTTCAAAATATGAATCTTCAAACGTATGTTGAATGTAAAAGAGCCAAATACCGAGCATTGCCGCAATATACATCGTTACACCATGGACGAGTAAAAATGCTTGCCAACCGACTATATACATTAATGAACTATAAAGGACGAGGATACTGGCATTTGTGATATACGTATTTATTTTCTCTTTTTTTCGTGCGTCCTTTCGATTACATCTATTTGAAATGAGAACGAGATAAAGAGGACCTAAACCGAACATAACGAATGGATTACGGTATATACGATATCCAAGCCGCTTCCATGCTGATGCTTGTACGTACTCTTCGATCGTCATCACCCAAATATCGCCAATACCACGTTTGTCTAAATTAGAGCTTGAAGCGTGGTGAATGGCGTGCTCTCGTTTCCACTTTTCATATGGAAATAACGTTATGATACCTGTGATCGTTCCGAGTAAATCGTTTAGCTTTTTGTTATGAAAAAAAGATCCGTGTGTGCAATCGTGAAAAATAATGAACGTTCTTACTACGAATCCAGATGCTAAAATTGCACATACTACTGCTAGTAGTATAGATATTTGGATGCTTACATAACTTAATATCCATAAAGCAATGAGTGGGAGGATCGTATTTACTAATTGGAGATAACTCGTTTTATTGTTCGGTTTCGTATAAGGTGTAACATTTCGATGTAATGCTTTAATTTTTTCATTTGTCATTGTAACATCTCCAGTAAAAGTTTTATATATTCCTTATCATAGTCGGTAAAAAACGTTACTAGTAGAAGCATATGTCATCATTTATATATGACAAATGTCATATCGTACGAGACTAAACTGTACACAACATTACAGTGTACTACTTATAATGACGTTTTATTTTATACGAAGTGGTTAACATGTACATAAGGGTGGGATTTAAAATGGGGAAAATTTCGATTACTGGTGCACTTATTATTATTATAGGTTGGCTCGTACTTATTGAATTCGACCGTTATCCTGAAGTAAGACGAAGACAAATTATGCAACAGATCCGGAGTAGTCCGAAGTATATATTACTTATTGCACTATTGCCCGCGGGAATTTTGCTTCATTTTATAGGAGCGTTTTTCGAACTACTTTTTCTCGTTACTCTCGGGACAGTTTTAATTTTTTTACAAGGGATTATAGTTGCTATTTTATTTTGGAAAATTAGACGGTGGAAAAGTATTTTGTTGTTTATAGTTCTCATTATATTAGGTATATTTGCGACTATAGTTTTTGCTTCGTATTAAATATACGACAGAAATAAAAAGAATCTAGTTTTCCGCTGTCGTAAAAAGTGCGCGTGTTTTAAAAGAAAATTTACAAAGTATGGTAGAACCGTATTTAAAAGGATATATTAGCTAGTCACACATAATCGAGAAAATGAAGCAATACTAATGTACACCATTTTAATTTATGTAAATGACTATAAATAATAGGGCGACGACCGGACAGTAATGCATCTATTTAGAAAGATTACATGTAAATTATCTTATTTTTTGCATATTAAACAAGGAAAGGAAGAGCAAACGATTTATTTACTCTTCCTTTCCTTTTTATTTATATTTTTTTCGATCCCAAAAACGTTGCTGAGCAATAGCGGACACAAATTCGGTTGCAAAATTTGTATTATTAGCTGTTGCAACTACTCCTGGGGAGCCTAAAATAGTTGAGTTTTGTACGTGCAGCTGCGCCGTAGTAGCGACCCCAATCGGTTTATAATATTCGTATGCTACTCTTATATAGTTCCCCATTTCATACGTAAATTTCGATTCATTTTTCGCATTGCCGCCAACAACATAAATGGAGTCGACTAAATATGGACTATACGTTAAAAATGTTTGATCGATTTCAAACTTTGTCCCTGCAGCGCAAGTTACAGGCTGAAGTGTTTCACCTATCATAACAGCTTGAACTTTATTTTCTTTTAAAATGTTCAGTACCTCGGTTACCTCTTTACCATTGAAACCATCTCCAATTAATACGCCTACTTTTAATGTGTAAGGGTGTTTTGGTTCATTCGCTTGACTTAAGGATGGATAACTTGTCGATATGTTTACGTGACTTCCACTCGGATGCTCCACTCCGATGTTATCCGCGACAATGGTAGCTAATTCTTTATCTATATTCACCAATAAATTTACATTTTGTTGACGGACGGATTTATTTTTCACCTTACCTAGTTGATAACTGAAAGCTTCGATGACATGTTGCTTTTCATGGGAAGATAAACTATTCCAAAAAATTCTCGGTTGTGAAAAGTAATCTTTAAATGATTCGCTTCGTGAACGAACGACATGACCCTCTATCTTTTTAGGATAATGCTCATATCCGCCATCTTCCGGACTAGTAATATGTGGTGAATTATTTGCTAATGAATTGTTGTGATAATCAACTTCGTCTACATCAATACGAAACCTCATAGGGCCACGCCGTTGGTTATTATGAAATGGACAAACCGGTTTATTAATTGGCAATTCTTGATGGTTGATCCCAATGCGGTGGTATTGAGCAGTTTGATATGCAAATAAGCGCCCTTGTAAAACAGGATCGTTTGAAAAATCAATCCCAGGAATAACGTTTGCGGGATTGAAAGCAACTTGTTCTGATTCTGTATGATAATTGTCGATGTTTTTATTAAGTGTCAGTTTCCCTATAAGTTGGACAGGGACGACTTCCTCTGGCCAAAATTTCGTCGGATCTAACACATCAAAATCGTATTTAAATTCATCTTCCATTGGTATTAGCTGTACACCTAGTTCATATTCCGGATAATCACCTCGATTAATTGCTTCCCTTAAATCCCTTCTATGAAAATCCGGATCTAAACCACCAATTTTCAGCGCTTCGTCTTGGTGTAAAGAATGTGCACCAAGAACAGGTTTCCATACAAATCGGACAAATGTCGGAACGCCCTTATCATTGACAAATAAATATGTGTTGATCGACCAAGATTCCATCATTCGATAACTTCTAATAATCCCTCGATCTGACATAATCCAAGTTACCATATGTAACGATTCGGGGTTGTTAGCAACATAATCCCAAAATCTATCGTGGGCACCCGTAGCTGTCGGTATATCATCGTCTTGTTTAGCTTGATACGCATGCATCGCATCCGGGAATTTCATTGCATCTGAATTAATTAACACGGGCATCGCGATCGTCGTTAAATCATAATTGCCATCCTCTGTATAAAACTTAACCCCCTTACACCGTAAATCTCTCGCTGTATCGTATGACCCTCTCGACCCTTGTACAGTAGAAAATCGGACAGTTATAGGCGTTTTCTTTCCTTGTTCCTGTAAAAAACATGCTTTCGTTACATGTCTCATCGATTCATAACATTCGAATTCACCGTGAGCACTATATCCTCTCGCATGGACTACCCTTTCTGGTTGTTCTTCTTGCACAAAGTGTGTAATTTTTTCAAAATAGTGATAATCCTCGCTTAATAAAGGACCACGTTCACCGGCAGTTAACAACGCTTCATCGTTTGAGATTTTTCTACCTTCATTAGTTGTCATCGGCTTTCCGACATTTGATATGCGGTATTGATCGAGTTGCCGTTGTTTCGCATTTTCTGCGCTTTGCTGTTCTCCCTTTGACGAATGATTGGTCATCAAAGATTCACCTTCCTTACATGCTATATTTTAATGTAACCGTGACATATACACGTTTATAGCGAATATTGTTTCCACGTTTTGCTTTTTTATCCAAACTATATCGCAAAGAGAGAATTTATTCGGTTTTCATGTGCCCTAAAATGGAATGACTTTTTATCAAGTAAGCACATCCATACGTTAGCTAACTTTCGAAAAAACGTGCAAATAATCATTCCTACGGCACGTTTCTAGCATGTTACTTAACGTCAGTAACTGCTCCGTAAACTACTTTATATTTTCATTTGTTTCCGTCTGTTTTGCTAAATCTACCGCTAATGTATGTATCTGTTTCGAGATTTCTGTTCGAACGCAGCTATCCATATCGATAGAGCAGTTACATAAATGGACTGTCGCCAAAATGTCAATAATCGGTACGAGTCGCTTTTATAGTAGCAATAAGTATTTTATGTACATTTTTCTCTCGAGTAAAATAAATATAAAATAATCATTTCCACCCTATTATCAGTCCACTGCGTCAATCATCTATCAGGCAACTCTATATAAAATTCGCCGAATATAGTATACTGCGCATCCTCAAGCATCACTTCCACGATCGCTTCATTTCGTAAAATAAATTGTACGACACCGACAACGTAATGATCAAACTTATCATAGAGCCGCCCCGCACTATACGTTCCTTTCGCTACCGTGCGCGTACTATTTGCGACGTAACCTAACTTTTCTTTATGCACAGTAAAAACTGCAATCGCCTCATCATCGTATTCGTTTTTCGGATCCTTAAGCAAAATAACGGAGTCGTCAACTTTTGGCTTATACTTAACGTCATGAAAATTCATTCCTACTACCGTAGCATACGTTTTCGGATACATCGACCATTCTCCTTTCTAACCATTTACTTTATTATACAAATAATCCTCTACGTTTTTTTGTGTTTCTAGGCATATGTTCATTTACTTTTTTAAAAGTGTATTCGGTTTTTTTCGATAAAAATCGATCAGCACACGAACAAAAGAGATTCAATAAAAAATCGCCCACAACTATGTTATGAGCGAGTATCCTGTACTATGAAATTATCGTAATTGAATGTTTCCGTCCTCTAATGAATCAATGATCGCTAGCGATTCGACTCGATAGTTTTCAGAACGTAGATTATCGCCACCTGCCTGAAACCCTTTTTCTATGACGATTCCAGCACCGACAAGAGATGCTCCTGCTTGATCGACAATGTCGATTAAACCGCGTAACGCTTGTCCGTGCGCTAAAAAATCATCGATGAGAAGCACATCATCATTTTTGTGTAAAAAATGTTGTGAGATTGCAATTTCACTCATTTCCTGCTTCGTATACGAATACACTTTTGCGATATAGAGATCTTTCATTAATGTTAGGGATTTTCGTTTCCGTGCAAAAACGACTGGTACATCCAACGCTAACCCTGTCATTACTGCCGGTGAAATACCGGACGATTCAATCGTTAAAATTTTCGTGATTCGTTCATTGCTAAATCGTTTCGCAAATTCGTTCCCAATTCGCTTCATAAAAGCTGGGTCAATTTGATGGTTTAAAAAACTGTCAACTTTTAACACTGTCGTCGAAACTGCTTCACCTTCTTGTAAGATTTTCTCTTTTAGCTCTTTCATTTCCTCTCATCCCCTTATCCAAGCAGGTCACACCATCGTTTCGTATTGTTATCATCATAAGATATATTACTTATGAATGACAAGTTTTTATATGTTTGTAGTGTAAGAGAAAGTATTGTAGAATAGGATGTTTTTACTATGAACATGTTTATTCCGTATATATATAGTGGTTATATATTAGTGATAAAGTAAACTTGTAGTAAACCGAATATTGTGAGGTCAAATATGAAACGAAAAACAATCGTTATCTCTTTACTGATCATTTGTATCATTTCCTTCACTTTCATATTTCTCGTGCAAAATCGTATTAACTATAGTAATTCCATTTCAAAAAGACCGCTTGAGTCAAAAGAAGCATTAACGACGAAAAAATTCATTACAACCCATTTAATTCGAGATAAGTCCCTTATTGCAACTGATTTTAAAAACAATTTGAATGGAAAAGTTTTTATCTGAATCGATCGGCTTATGGTTGGAATATCGTGCATTAAAAGAAGATGAGCGGCTATTTAACGATGCGTTTATTGCATAAAAAACATTTTCTTTTGCAAAACAGTTTAGTCTCGTGGCGAATCGAAAACGAGGAACAGGCGATGATGAACGCATTCATCGATGATTTACGAATTATCCATGCGTTATTTTATTTCGGTGAATTAACTGGTAATGATCAATATATAAACTTGGCACAAGAAATCGGTGAAGCATTAACATCGTTACAAGTACACAATCATACTTTCGTCGATTTTTACGATACAAAAAATAACATGGCGAACGATACGTTAACACTATCATACATCGTACCTGAAGCGCTGCAATATTTAGCTCGTTATGAAATTTTACAACAGAAAACGTATGAGCGAATGGAGACCTTACTGAAAGAATTACCGATGAAAAATAATTTTTTTCCAAAAAGTTACGATGTAAAAGAAAATTCGTTTGAATTTGAAGATGAAATTCATTTCGTCGATCAACTATACATTGCGTTACATCGCGAGAGGCTCGGCTTTCAAAGTGAACGGTTTACGCGATGACGATATATGTGTGCCACCTAATGAAGATCACTGGATTTACATTCACGAGGACAGTTTTATGACGTTACCGAATGATCCAGTTAGTCGAGAAATGAGTTTCGGTGATTGGCCTTTACCGTACATCGATCATGAATCTTTCGGTCAGACGGCAGTTTTATTACCCGAGCATAGTGAGAAAGCCTTGATCGAACAACTTTACACGCTTACATCACAACTTGGAAAGTACGGATCATTACAACATGTAAAACTGTATGTCGATGACGGAAATCTTGCCACTGAACTTAAGGAAACGGACGTCATTATCGTTGGAAAACTCGATCAATTCCCGAGTATTGGAGAGAAAAAGGATCATTTGCTCATCCGCAGTTTGGAGGATGGTTCCCTCGATTTATCCGCATATGAATTTATTCAAGAAACGGCTCAACATCTCGCTTGGCAAAAACGTTCACTTTGGAATGAAGAAAAATTAATGACAGTTTTTACATCGGTTCAAGAAAGTAACTCTTTTATAAGCGACCAATTACTCGAATTTATTCAAACGAGTTTACCACGTTCCCCTGTCATCGTAGAAAGTAAAAATGGTGAATGTTTACGAAACAAAGTGATGATCTAGAGGGCGGTACGGAAAAGATTACGGATCGTACGGAATCGGGTAATGATGGACAAACAACTATACAATTAGATCCGTTCATTATAGTACAATTTTCCATTATTCTTCTCATTAGCTTGTTTATTTTCATTTACATTGTGCGCCGCCAGCAAAAGAATAAAGAATAAACCCTGAACAAAAGCGACTGCGCTTGTATCGTTACGGATATACGATAGGGTGCAATCGCTTTTTTAATCTTGTCCTATTTATAGAACGTTTCAAAAGATTCATTCATCATAAATAGTCGATCACGTTACTCGTCCTTTCATCCACTACATCGCTCGCCTTTTATCATCATATTTATACATCCAACGTTGTAAATTCGGTT
>DATGRY010000055.1:0-7477 GCA_035303165.1 Pseudogracilibacillus sp. | reverse complement strand
TGTTAAACATTTTCTTAAAGTGAATTGTAACGTGTTGAGTAAGTTAAAAATAAGACTTGAACAAACGCTATGAACTACAAAGGTAACGTTTCTTCCGTTAATTTTAAAAATGAATGAGATAAATGAATGAAAAAGTTAAGTGGGTTACAAATGGATAGAAATGACTTTAGTAAAATAAATATATACGTACGAATGTATACTACGACTACAAAATGTATCATATCCCCCTTACCCAAAAAGATTTAGTTAGCTGTACAGGATATACGAGAGTTACCATTTATAAAATATTAAAAGAGTTTGAGGGAAATGAGTGCATTCTTAGAACGGGGAATAACATTTCCGTAACTGACAGCTCCATATTAATGGAGTACGCAAATGGCATTCGCCAATGTAAGTAGGAGGTTTTTCTATGCAACTTCGGTATAGTTGGGAGCCTTATACGAGTTTTGGTCAACTATTGCACTTCGATCAACATTCCTTTGTTTACTTACAAGAAGAAGAAGGAAAAGGGTTTTACTATTTGGAAGAGGGATTAATTATGAATTCGATCATCTCACCTGACGGTACCGAGCACTCCGTCAATTATATAACAGAAGGAATGCTCTTTGGTGAACCAGGAATTTTCCATAAAGCTTATATAGCGAACGGGCGAGTAATGCGTCCATCGACCGTCTATTATTTTTCTGATCGTGCTTTTAAAGAAATATGTCGTTTATTTCCGGATGCAAAAGTAACATTTATGAAATCCCTTCTTTTTAAATTGCGTACTTTAGCGGAAATTGTCGTGTTTAACAACGCAACTGTAGAACAAAAAATTGCTCATTTTACGATAAAACTGGAAGATGAAATCGGAAAGGAAATTCCGTTTACACAAACTAGTTTCGCGAAGTTTCTCGGATTATCACGAAAAAGCGTCAACGAAGTAATTAATAAGTGGAAGCGTGACGAAATTGTCGATGTATTAAAGTATAAATTAAAAATAATCGATATTAATCGCCTTAAACAAATACGAACATCGAATGTTGATTTAGGTTATAACGCCGACTACTTGTTAGCACTTCATAAAGAATTTATAAATCTTCCATCATAAATCATGCGATAATTATGTTACGTTTAAAAACATATACGAAATAGCAGTCTATTGCTTCATTTTTATACTACTGTTTTATTTATCACGCCTCCATGTAGTAAGACTTTTTTTCGTTACATGAAATATATAGAGTTAATCATTCATTGTGGAAAGAAATGTGATACAATTACCTCTACTCTCTGAAAAAATTTCCCTAGCACATTTACGTTCCCGTCAATCGTTTCATTCTTTAAAATAGAACTGTATTACACTTTATAATGTATAAGAATGTCTTAATAGAGATGTCCAGCCTTAAAAAGTAGTTCCGTTCATCGGTTTTTTCGGAGCATAATAAGTAAAATTGACCTTGTAAATTGCATCCGAACATTTCTATAATAGGTAGTATACGTTATTAAATGGAGGTTATCACTTTGCCAAACAAACGAAACTTCGCTACAAAATTAGCTCATTACTTACGTGCACGGTTTTCTTTTCTATCGATCTCTACGTGGGAAGAAGAACGTGTCATTCAGGATATTAAAAAAATATGTACAGATGAAGATCTTATTAAAACGGTACGGCACGTCTATACGTGGAGTATTACGGAAGGACTTATATCTGATGGCGATACGTCGGGAAAAAGACTTCGTCAACCGATGCAAGTATTAAATGAAATTGAAAAAATTGATGAACCGGCTGTCATCATTTTAAAGGATTTTCATATTTTCCTAGAAACGGATCATAACCAAGCAAACTATGAAATTATTCGTAAAATACGTGACCTAGTCCCGTCGATTGAAAATGATCCTGTACCAAAAAACGTCGTTTTCATTTCACCAACGTTTACAATTCCGATGGAATTAGAAAAAGATATTATGGTCGTTGATTACGGGTTACCGACGTACGATGAAATAGAAAAAGTGTTAGATGACATGATCGAACTAAATAAGGATAATCCAAGAATTACAGTGGACTTAACACCGGAAGAAAAGGAACTCGTCGTCAAAGCAGCTCTCGGTCTAACGGTACAAGAAGCGGAGAGCGCCTTTGCCTTGTCTTTAGTAATGGACGGCCGACTTGACATTAATACTGTCGATCACGTTTTAGATGAAAAACAACAAATTATTAAGAAAAATGATATTCTAGAGTACGTTCCACAGGACCCAAGCATCGACGATGTCGGTGGACTCGAAAACATCAAACGCTGGTTACATAAACGAAATAAATCTTGGGTTGGATCTGCTAGTGAATATGGCTTACCCGCACCGAAAGGTCTACTAATCACTGGGGTGCCTGGTTGTGGAAAGAGTCTTATCGCAAAAGCAGTGAGCTCACTCTGGCGCTTACCGTTATTACAGTTAGATATGGGAAAAATATTTAGCGGAATTGTCGGAAGCAGTGAAGAAAATATGCGTAAAGCAATTCAAACAGCAGAAGCAATCGCACCGTCTATTTTATGGATTGATGAAATTGAAAAAGGTTTCGCCGGAACAGGAGGTACAGGCGATGGTGGAACTGCTACACGTATTTTCGGGACATTTCTTAATTGGATGCAAGATAAAACTGCACCCGTTTTCTTAGTCGCAACTGCAAACAATATCGAACAGCTACCCCCGGAGTTTTTACGTAAAGGACGGTTTAATGAAATTTTCTTCGTCGATTTACCGACGAAAACGGAACGAAAAGCAATTTTTAAAATTCATATTGAAAAACGACTTACGTCCGACAACGTAAAAGGAGACTTCCCATGCACGGATGCGACGTATGAACGACTTGCCGAAATGACAGAAGGGTTTATCGGAGCTGAAATTGAACAAGTCGTCATTTCCGGGTTATTCGATGCGTTTGCGGAAAAACGCCCCCTCGACATGAATGACTTAATCAAAGCAATTAATGAAACCGTTCCTCTTTCTGTCACACAAGCGGAAGAAATTACACGCTTACGTGAATGGGCGAGCGTCCGCGCTGTTGCAGCAACACTACGAGATGATCGGAAAGATTATGAAGAAGTAACAGAAGATGAACGAAAAGCCGCCGAACCGAGCCGAGAAATTGGTGGGAAACGTGGCGGTCGTATGTTAGATTTTTAAAGGTGGGATATAAAAATGAGTTTATCCGTTTTTTTACTGCCGGCAGCCCTAGCTATAACGACTGGGTTAGCCGGTCAATTGGAACAACAGGTAGAGCAAGGCGAGTTTTATAAAATAAATACGAATATGAAAGACGAACAAATTATGCAACAGGCCTTAGAAAACCGCGGCAATGCTGTAACGGTGACAGACGATCAAATAGAAGCGTCAATTGGAAAAGTAGATATATACTTCCAACGTCAAGAAGATAATACGATAAGCGCTATTTTCCACAAAGATGTCGCTGTAGAGGATGCGCGTGAATTCATTAAAAATACCTATGAGGAATATACACATGTCGTACAACAAAACACGTACGAAAAACTATTACAACGAGCGGAAAACGAAGGGTTAGTTTTACAGACGGAAACGAAACAGAAGGACAACACGATCGTCCTGACGTTTAACGTAGAGAGGTAGGAAGAAAATGAGTGAACAAATTCGAATTAAAATTACACCTAATGGTGAAATTCACGCAAAAACAATCGGAATGGATGATGAAAGCTGTTTAGACCTTGTTCCCATTTTGGAAGATTTACTCGATGCCGAAACCGTCTCCTCCGAGTTTACGGAAGAGTTTTTACGAGCGCAAATTCACGGGAAAACAGAGGTTCAAGCGGAAGTTCAGCGAAAAAAGCAACAAATTACGGATGAAAGGAATTCATAGTTATGCAATTAACACCTTTCGGACGGGGTTGGGAATGGAGCCGATCCTTATGGATGGGGTGGCTCCTATTCCCCTTTGGCTTTACTGCATTCATTCCTTTTCTATATATCGGCTTTCGCATGAGACAGACGAAGTGGATTATTTCCGGCTTCATTTATTTAGCTATTATCGTTATTCATTTTATTATTGATGAAAATTTCGATGTTGAACACCCTATTTTTGACGTTTCGGTTGGAGTCGTTTTATGTATGTGGATTGCTGCTTGGATTCAGGCTACAGTCGCCCGGCGTCAATATTTACGGCTGTTAGCCCAAAGAATCATCGGGCCCGTCGAGTTTCAAAAGTTTCAAAAGAAATCCATTGAAAATCAACTAAATATAGAAGAAGTCAGCTTAGAAGAAGAGGAAAATAAAGGTCAAGCGTTAGGAAGAATCGAGCCGAAGCAAAAAATCGTTACACAGCCGCCACAGGCGAAACGACCTTTAAAACAGAAAAATGTAAAGAAAAAAGTTCAAGATCTTTCCCCTACTATTATAAATGTTAACCGGGCTTCCGTAAATGAGTTACGTGCCCTACCGTCAATCGACCGATTACTTGCCGAACAGATCATTGCAAGAAGAAAAAAGGTGAAGAAATTTCAATCATATACGGAGCTAGTATATCAGCTAAACATCCAACCCCATGCTTTAGCAAAGGCAAAACCGTATTTAACGTTTTCCGATGAAGAAAAACGTGAAAAGGAACGAAGACGCACAGAAACAAAAGCGACAAGCGAAAAACGTGAAACAAGTAGACGGGGTAGAATTGTCGACTACTAACAATATGTGAATGAGTAGTCGACGTTCCCTTTTCATCTTAAGTTTTTGCATAATGGATACTAGATGAGAAATTCTTATATGATTGAAGCAGAATTTCTACATACTGGAGGCGAAGCGATAAAAGAAGCGCAGGCTTGACCAATTCATTGAAAAGACAAAGCATTTCCTAAATTGTCGTTCCCCTTATTCCCCAGCCGTTAGGATTACATTTTAATTGCGAAACAGCGACTCATACGGTATGATATGGATGGAATAAAACAGAGCACGTGTTGTAAAGATGGTTCACGTCCCCCCAATAGTTTTTTTCAGGGGACACAGCTTCTGCTTTGAGGACTAACAGTGGCAGTAGTAACTCGGCGAGGACCTACCGGACCGTAGCCGTCAGTAGCAAAAGTTAAATGGAAATAAAAATAAAAATTGTACTTAATTAATATTCCACAGTAGCTCAGTGGTAGAGCAATCGGCTGTTAACCGATCGGTCGCAGGTTCGAATCCTGCCTGTGGAGCCATTTTCCACACAAGTTTTGCAACTTAATATGTTCTCATAGTTTAATGGTAAAACACCGCCATAGTAAGGTAACGCTTAAGTTAATTAACTTACTTCCGAAATGTTATGGTACCGTTCATTTGGGCTTATCTAACATGATTGAAGACATCCGACAGTAACGAAAAGTGACGACTTTAATTTTATGCCGATATAGTTTAATGGTAAAACACCGCCATGGTAAGGCGGCGATGTGAGTTCGATTCTCACTATCGGCTTTTATAGTTAATTCTCAAAAAAATCAGAGAAACGTGGACTGAATCCTGATGGACTTGTGATCGAATATGGGAATAAATCTTGCATGAACATCTAATACACAAACATGCAATTCTGAATCGTCAATCCTCGCAAAGCGATTATTACTACAGGCTAAAGTAAACACGGAAAGGGAATAACTTTTTATTTCCCCATCGTTCTATAATTTTAACTCTCCCCAGTCAAATTCTACTTCATATCCAAGCTCGCAATGTCTACGAATATAAACTTTTTTACTTTTGCTGTTTCACTGTTAACGAAGTTGCGAACAGTTGTATAACTAATAGAAAAACCCGCATCTATTGACTTTTCACGCATACCTATTATGTTCATTTGTTGCTTATGCATATAATGATTTCTCTTCCACGCATTTTCCTAAATGTAGCCACGTAAAATAGTTTTAATTTGTTCAGTTAGTACTTTTTTATAGGTTGTTTTTTCGTCCTCTCCTCCGTGCTCGGCAGATCACAGACATCCTTACGCCTACTTTCCTTATATTCCTTCATATATTTACGAACGGTATTTCTTGCATGATTCGTCCATCTTGAAATTTCCCTTTCACTAACATCTTCCAAATGTAATTTTATGATTCCCTGCTTTGCTTTCTATGTTATTACTCCTGACAACCTCCTAACATTTCGCTAAGGTTATTTTCTATCGAAGTGGTTCATGTTTAAATTACCATATACATGTAAGTTGACTATATAAAGTAAACGTTTGTGATCTTTGTCCGATATCTATAATAAGTCTTAATCACTCATTCTAACAAGCAATTATTTAGCTTCTTGCATAATTAGACAAACAGAACAGGAATGATGACTTTCTTGATAGAAGATGAGGTTAAAACATGGAAGGAGAAGTATTTTAATGAAAATTCATTCTTTTGTCGCAAATTATAGTGGAGCTAGCCATTATTCGCTTAAAAGTAATGCAAGGGATAATTCTTTAGGTCGCCTTAATCAACATCTGATAAGTAAAGAAGCTTATCTTACAAATCAAGAACATTTTAAAAATCAAGCCTACCTAAGGGTGCAGAGCCCAAGTGTATACAATATATCCCTAAATGCCGATGGGTCGATCGATGTGACACCTAAAGAAGATACAGATAATGAAATCAATTGGGTTCCTTTAGAAATGTCCATGAAAAGTCGTGTATCTAACCATACGAATGCGGATGAAATAGCCTATGATATTGATTATATAGCATCCGAATATGTCCAATATAAAATACGGATTGAACAATTGTATACAGGAGAAGAAAGAGAAGAAGCGCTTGCTAGATTAAACAGGATCATCGATCAACAAATAGAAAACTATGCAGAAGGTTTTTCAAGTACGATGACTTCTTTCTTTACAAGCCATGGCGTCGAAGCTTCAGAATCGGATATTAAACATAGTGTCATCGACATGTTTCAACAACGAATCACTGCCTATGAAAGCTTTGTCGATTCCAATCCGGATTTTGCCAATATAAAAGAGACAGAAGAAGTATGGCTACTTCAAGACAACATTTATATGGGGGATGCCTTACGATTTTTATTTTCGAATGAATTTCCAGAAATGGAGTTAGAAAGTGAGTATGGGTACTCTATTGCGGACTTAATGGCAACAGGAATGTTAATTACTAATACACATAGTGTTGGAATAGATCCTTTTAGAAGTAAGGTCGGCCGTTCAGAAGAAGAGGTTGGAATTGAACTTGGAATGATGGCAAAGAAATTTGAATTAATAAAGGAACATTTTCCCATGAGTGACGATTTTAAAGACACAATAGAACAAGTGTTTACGAATTATATTAACCAAAGAAATCAAGCGGAAAGTGACTATATTATTCGCCAACGTCAAGACCCATACGTTAGAAATAAAAATAGCTATGCAGTTGACTGGGATGAGACATATGTTCATTTGCTTATCGAGCAGATAAGAAGCAGTTTGAAATCAATTAATGTAGGAGCAGAATTAAATAAAAATATAGCTTCCATCTATGAATTATAC